>JAJFUB010000085.1 GCA_021372615.1 bacterium
CCCGTCGCACACGACGCGACACCCGCGACCTGTTCCCGTCAGTGCGCGAACTCACGCAGGTCGGGGCTAGCACTCGTCCAGGCTGGCTAGTAGCCCCATCGTCTCGCCGCAGCCGTACGCCGTGGCACCGTACTCCTTGCCCATGGACTCCTTGCCGAACCACGGGGCGTCGTCCCCGGTCAGCAGCGCCCCCAACTCCTCCTGCAGCCGCGTGAGCTTCGCCTGCCACGCCTGGCGCAGGATGCGCAGTTGCTCCTCGTCGCCGGTCAGCACCACGCTGTTGCGCAGGGCCATCATGATGACCCCGAACTGCCGCATGAGCGAGGTGGCCGGGCACGAGGTGTAGCGCCAGTCGCTGTCCTGCTCGCGCCAGGTGTCATTGTTCAGGTGCGTGACGGCGCGGCGGACGGCCTCGGGGATGCGCTCGTCACCGGTCAGGCCGTAGTAGCGCGCCAGGCCGTTGACCCGCACCGCGCTGATGAACCCCGCCTCGCCGACATGCTTGCGCGTCTCGCAGTAGCAGTGGCCCCAGGGCAGCTCATACAGCCAGCCACCGCAGTTGGGGTCCTGTTCGGACAGGGCATCGTCGGCGAGGCTGCGCATGGCTGCCATGAGGCGCTCGGCAGGCGCGACATCGTGGCAGCCGGCCAGCGCCAGCATGGTCCAGCCGTTCACCCGGCCGCAGTGGTCCCAGCCCTTGAACTGGTAGGCCTGCTCCTCGATCAGCGCGCACAGGTTCGCGCCGATCTGCGTCAGCGTCTCCCGCACCCACGGGTCGCCGGTGAGGAGGTAGTGGTAGGCCATGCCCTGGGTGAAGACGTGGCCGAGGTTGTTGGGGTCCAGGCACAGGTAGGGGTTGGGCCGGTCGTGGCCCGCCTCGCGGTAGAAGCCCACGTACAGCTCGCGGATCTGCTCGACCGGGTGGAAGCCGCCGACATGGCCGATGCAGTGCTGGTGGACGATGCCGGGCCGCGCCGGCAGCCCGTGGCCGATGTCCTCGCGGTAGTAACGCGCCAGGTCCTCGTTGGCGGCGTGGACGACATCCACCTCGGCCATGTGCCGGGCCGTGATGTCGCCGGCGCGCAGGTACTTCGGGTCGCCGGTGCGGGCAAACTGCACCAGCATGTGCAGCGGCGTGTCGTACTCGTGGTTGCCCCAGTTGCTGCGTCGCTCGCCCCACCAGTCGCCCCAGTTCATCGCCCCGTAGTCGCGGTGCTTCTTGAGCGACAGCATGTAGACGTCGAAGAGCTGCTCCGCCCAGGTGTCGTAGGCGGCCGTGGACGGTCCGGCGGGCATCTGCGGGCCCCAGACGCCCGTGGCCAGAGCCGTGGCGGGGTCGGCGGAGACGACGAGGGGGACGTTGGCGGCCTCGGCCAGAGCCGGCCCGTCGCCCTGCGGGTCGAGCCACACCTGCCAGCGCCGGGCCTGGCCGGTGCGCAGGCGGTAGCAGTCACCCTCGAACAGGTAATCGTGCTTGTACCACGGGCCCATGTGGTCGAACGTGCCGGGCGTGAAGGGCGGCAGCAACTCCAGCGACACCCCCTCCGCGTCCACGGTGAAGCCCTTGGGCCATTGCTGCCAGAAGTCGCGCAGGGCGACCGCGAACTGGCCGGGGACCTCAACCCAACCCGGAGCCTGCCCCGCCCGGGCCTGGCCATTCAGGGCAAGTTGCTCATCATCCACCTGCACCAGCCGCAGCGGCAGGCCCGCTTCGTCGGCGCCGCCGACAGAGGCGGTGGCGACGCCTGCCCGCGGGTGGAAGACGACACGCAGGCGCCGCAGCCGCTGGACCAGTCCCTGGTCGGCGTTGATGATGACCAGGGGCTCGAGCAAGAGCCGCGGTAGCCCGGCGAAGGCGCTGACCCACAGGCGGAAGTCAAACCACCTCTCCCCCCCCTCGTTGCGGAAGGCACCCGACAGGCAGAGCGTGCCGCGCACCGGGCCGGCGGCGGCGATAGCGGTGTGCTCCGCTTGCGCACGCCAGGTGACACCGTGCTCGTCCTCGACGAGCAGATCGGTCGCGAGGCCGTCGCCCACGGTGAGGAGGCTGTCGCCGCCGGTGCTGACCGCGGCGGCGTCACCGACGCGCAGCATGCCCTCGGCGGCGGCAACGGACGCGTCCGGCGCTGCGGCTGGGGCACCATCCCAACGGAGGGTGTAGTCCACCGCACCTCCGGGCGGAGGGGCGGCGATGAAGTCGAGCAGCACCCACTTGGCCGAGCCGTCGGGCCAGGTGGCGAGCACCTCGGTCTGCAGCGGCAATGGGGCACCGGCGGCGTCGGTCAGCGCGAAGACCGCACCGGCCGGTGCGGCGCCCTCAGCCAGGGGCACACCGCCGCGCACGGGGCGGAGGTCGGCCAGAGAAGGGCTACCATAGACACGAAGGGGCATGTGATCCACGATGAGGTCTCCCAACAACAGATGTCATCCAGCAGGGCGAGCGGGGCGCCGTAGAGAGGGACGCGGAGGGAGGAGTTGGGGGGCCGAGCGTGACGGGGGCTTCCGCCCCCGCCTAGCATGAGCCGCGCCTCCGGCGCTCAAGGCGCGGCTCGCCCCGCAGCGGCTTCCCTAATCCCGATTCCCGATTCCCGATTCCCGGCTCCCGACTCCCGCCTTACTTCACGTACCACGCGTTCGTCGTCGCGAACTCGGGCCACTGGCCATACAGCTCCGCCGTGACCCAGTCCCCCGCCTTCAGCGGCAGCGCGGCTTCCAGGCGTGCGACGTTGCTTTGCAGTGTAACGGTCTCCTGGCCGTTGACGACCAACACGAGGCGCTCGAGGGGCCTGTTGGCGAACACCTCGGCGCGGAACGGGATGGTCTCGCGGCCGTTGGTGGCGATCTGGCTGCCGGGCGGCTGGTCGTCGAGGGTCGCGACCAGGAGCGGGCCGTTGGTCACGAACCCCCGCCCGGCCTTGACGGCCGTCTGGACGGCCTCCGGGGTCTTCTCAGGCAGTTGCAGGTAGGTGCGGTAGAAGCCCGGATGCAGCCCCTTCCAGCCCCATGGCACGAGGGTCTTCTCGACATCCACCATCTTCATGAGTATCGCGGCGCGCCGGTCCATCTGCGCGACCTTCTCGGGGTGCTCCAGAAGGCTGCGGCCGAGGGCATTCAGGTTGTCGTGGTTATCCGAGTCGCCCACGGCGGCGACATGCAGCCCCTGCGATAGCAGCGTGTGCCAGGCCTTGCGGGCCTGCACCATGTCGAAGATGCCCCCGTACGGCGGGATGCTGCCGTTGAGGATCTCGTAGGCGTCGTAGTCGTGGATCTGGGGTGCCTGGTAGTTCATCGTCGGGGCGCACGGGTGGGCCACGATCGCGAAGCCGCCCTGGGCATGGATGGCCTGGAACACGTCCAGGAAGTCCTGGGCGGTGGTCATCACCTTCTGGATGAGCGCAGGGGTGTTGACGCCGACCACATGGCCGAACTGGGTGCTGAACTCCTGGCCGCGCAGCGGCAGGAAGGCGTCGTTGGCCGTCGCCAGCCAGGGCTCCTGCTGGGCCACCTGGTGGTGGTCGGTCAGCGCGGCGATCTGCAGGCCCTCGACCTGGCAGTGGAAGGCCACCTCGGCAGGGGTCTGCTTGCCATCGCTGACGGTGGAGTGCATGTGGAAGTCCGCCCCGTAGTAGCCGCGGGCAGGCATGTCCACCAGGCGGGTGAGGACCAGGTCGAGGCGCGCGCCGCCCCGGGCCTCGCGCTCGGCGATGGTCCACTCCGGACCGTGGGTTGTTACCACTCGCAGCGCGCCGTCGGGCACTTCGGACTTGAAGTTGCCCTGCGGGTCAGTGTACAACACCACCGAGGCCCGGGTGGCGGGGTTCAGGATCAGCAGGCGGGCCGGGATGGGCTCGCCGGTGGCAGCCTTGACCTGGCCGGACAGATCAGCCCCCCAGGCCACCGCGCCGCCAAGCAGGGCGGCGAGCAGTGCGCAGGGAACTACTCGGTAACGCACTCTACCCAAAGAAGATATCATGCCTCTGTTCATCCGTTTCCTACGCTTTGCCAAGAACTACCGGGGCAACCTGGGCGTGGCGCTGCTGCTGGTCTTCATCGGCACTGCCCTGACACTGCCCATGCCCAAGCTAACGGGTAACCTGATTGACGCCTCCGGACTCATGGAGAACGCCCGCGGCAGCGGCGCCAACGTCGAGTTGGCCCGCGCCAACGCCATGCACATCGCCGTCTACACCTGTGTGCTGATGCTGGCGCTGTCCGCCGCCGGGGCGATCGTGACCTACGCCCGTGGCATGATCCTGCTGTTTGTGGGCAATCGCATCGTCTACGACGTTCGTCGGCGCGTTTTCCGCCACCTGCAGCGGCTGTCGTTGCGCTACTTTGAGACCAACCCCCACGGCCGCATCATGGCGCGCGTGTTGTATGACGTGGAGGCTGTCCAGAGCATCCTGTCCGGCGGCATTGTCGAGATCGTCAGCAACGTCGTCACCGTCATCGTCATCATCGTGGTGCTGTTCAGCTCCAACTGGATGCTGGCGTTCTGCGCCATCGCCGTGCTGCCCCTGTATGTCCTGAACTTCCTGGTGTTCCGCAACAAGATCCGCCAGGCCGCGGCCGAGAGCCGCGAGCAGTACTCGGAGGTCTACTCGACGCTCTCGGAGTCCATCTCGGGCATCAAGATCATCATGTCCTTCGCCCGCGAGAGCGCCGAGGCGCGGCGCTTTGTGAACGAGTGTCGCCAGAGCATCCGCCTCAACCTGCGCACCGGGCGGTGGCAGACGCTGCTGGGCATCGGCGCGGGCCAGCTCACGACCGTGGCCAATGTCGCCATCCTGCTCATCGGCATGAGAGAGGTGCTGGTGACCGGCCGCATGAGCATGGGCGAGCTGATCGCCTTCCGCACCTACCTGATGATGCTGTACACGCCCATCATCGCCCTGGTCACGGTCAATGACACGATCAACACCGTGATGACCGCGGTGGAGCGCATCTTCGAGACTCTCGACACGGTGCCCGACCTGCAGGAGCGGCGCGATGCCGTCCGTCTGGGGCGGGTGGAGGGCCGCGTCGAGTTCGACAAGGTGGCCTTCAGCTACGAGCCGGGCGAGATGGTGCTCGACGACATCAACTTCGTGGCCGAGCCGGGCAGTTCCACGGCCCTGGTTGGCCCCAGCGGCTCGGGCAAGACGACTCTCGTGCATCTCATCCCACGCTTCTACGACCCGGTCGGCGGCCGCATCCTGCTCGATGGAACGGACCTGCGCGACGTGGCCATCGCCAGCCTGCGCGGCAACATCGGCATGGTCATGCAGGAGAACTTCCTGTTCATGGGGACGCTGCGCGAGAACATCAAGTACGGCCGGCCGGAGGCCAGCGACGAGGAGGTCGTCCAAGCCTCCATCGCCGCCAACTGCCATGACTTCATCATGGAGTTTCCGGACGGCTACGAGACGCTCGTGGGCGAGCGCGGCACCCGGCTGTCGGGCGGGCAGCGCCAGCGCATCAGCATCGCTCGCGCCCTGTTGCGCAACCCGCGCATCCTCATCCTCGACGAGGCTACCAGCGCCCTGGACTCCGAGTCCGAGGCGCTGATCCAGGAGGCCCTCGACCGCCTGATGAAGGGCCGCACGACCTTCACCATCGCCCACCGTCTCTCAACGGTCATGGAGGCCGACACGATCCTGGTGCTCGACCAGGGCAAGATCGTCGAGCGCGGCACGCACGCCGAGCTGGCCACGATGGAGGGCGGGCTGTACGCGCGTCTGTGCGAGGTGCAGTTCAAGAAGGCCGAGGAGAAGGTAGCCGAGCACCTGGCCAAGACTGAGGAAGACAAGGGGAAGGAAAAGGCGGCCAAGAGAGGCTAGCAGGGCCACCGCTGAAACGAGGCACAGGAGCATGGGCATCATCTTCGTGCTGGTCCCCGCCCTTCTTGTTCTCATCTACCTTGGCTGCTCAGTCTACTGCCTGTCCGGCGGGCGTGCCGGCACGCACGCCTCGGCCTGGGCCGTCGGCACCGCGGCGGGCGGTGTGCTCGGGGGGCTGATCTGTTTGATACTGCTGACCAGAGTCTGGAACCTGGCAGGCATGACGCCCGGAGCACCGCAGTGGTTTGCGTTGCTCTTCACTGTCTTTGGCGGCGCGTTGGGCGGGATCGGCGGCACTCTGGCGGTATCAGCCGTCAGGGGCCTGCGCGACGGACGCGTCAACAGGGCCGCGGAGGATGCAGAGATCGCTGAAGTGATGCACATCATTGAGGAGCACAAGAAGCCATGAGACTGACCCCCTATGTCGTGCTTCTGCTGACCACGGCTACCTCTCCCCTATTCGCCCAGCAGGAACTCCTCAAGAACACCTCTTTCGAGGAAGTCACCGACAAGGGCCTGCCGGCCGGCTGGTCGCAGTACGGCGGCGGCGTGCCGGAGAGTGTGCTCAAGGTTGAGGCGACGGCGCGGACCGGGAAGTCCGCGGTCCATCTCACTGACACCGGCCCCAATGTGCGCGATAACCGCTACGCCATCGGCGTGCAGCAGGATGTGCCCGTCACGCCCGGGCGGTTCTACCTGGCGTCGGTGTGGGCCAAGGCCATCGCGCGCAACAACGACCAGGCCGTCGTGCTGCAGATCACCTTCCTGGGCGGCGCCGAGGCCAGGAATGTCTCGAACTATGTCGCCCCCCCGATCGGCGGCGACTGGAAGCGCTACAGTCTCGGCGGCGTCGCCCCCGATGATGCCAAGACCGCGCGTGTCTACGTCTACACGATGCACTTCTGGACCAGCGATACGCTGATTGACGACGCTTCGCTCAAGGAGGCGGCGGCCACGCCGTCGGTCGCGACGGCGATCTTCCAGTTTGGCCAGGAGCCGTTGGCCGGGCCGCGCAAGCTGAAGCTGCAGACGCCATTGGCTCGGGGCGGAGAACCCGCCGCGATCATCGCCTGCCCCTCCGACCCGCAGTGGCGGCAAGTGGCGATGGATCTGCAGACCGCGATCCAGCGCAAGACCGGCGCGACGCTGCCGATCCACCTGGTCAGCGTGACGACCGGGGGCGGGCTGGAAGCCCGCACTACGGGCGCAGGGGAAGCCCGCGCTAAGGGCGGGGGGGAGGCGCAGGACAACCGGGCCAGGCTCAGCGAGTTGCTGAAGACCGACCAGACCATCCTGGCCCTCGGCAATCTGAACAACAACTTCGCCATCGAGCGGCTGTACTTCAACGGCTATACCCGCGCGGATTCGCTGTGGCCCGGCGCCGGGGCGTTCGCGCTGCGGACCGTGCACCAGCCGTTCAACTTCGGCGACATCAATGTCCTGACCATCGAGGCCAGCGACCTGGAGGGCGCGAAGGCCGGGGCGCTGGAACTGGCCAAACGGCTGCCCGATAGCCGCGACTGCGCCCTCGACCAGCCCCTCCTCTTCGCCTCCAGCGCCAAACCGATGAACGACGAGCAGCGCCAGAAGCTGCTCTCCGGCAAGCCCTCGGCCAGCCTGCTCATGGAGTTCCACCGCGCCTGCGCCGCCTATCGCGATAGCGGCGACGAAGGCTGGGCGTTGCAAGCCAAGCGGCTCATGGGGCTGTGCCGCGAGCGGCTCGTGACGGACCCGCAGTACAAGCTCGACTGGCCCGAGGAGACCAGCTCCAACGACATCGGGAAGATGTGGGACGTGATCGAGGAGGCGCCGGTGTGGAGTGACACCGAGCGCGCCGAAGCCGAGAACGTCATCTTCGCCACGATGCTCGGGATGCGGCGCAATGTCTACAACTGGGGCACCTTCGCGAGCAATGACACCATCGTCTGGAACCACCAGACCTTCCCGCTGCTGGGCGTCTACTGGATGGCCCGCTGGTTCGAGCGCTGGTACCCGGACCGGGACGTCGCCGGCGACTACCTGGCGCAGGTGCACGGAGCCTTCCGTGGGCAGCTCAAGAGCTGGAAGCCCCAGTGCGATGCCGACGGCTACCTGACGATCACCCCGCGGCATACCATCGAGTACACCCTCTCGCGTAACGACTACCGCTTCTTTGAGAGCGGCAATGTGCGTCAGTTCGCCGAGTACCTCACCGGCGTGTGCGACAATCAGGGCAACATTCCCGGCTTCGGCGACTCCGGCTATGGGAAGGGGCCGGGCTATGAGCTGAACGGTCTGCCGCTGGCGTTCTGGTACACCCGGGACCCGCGCTACCTGTGGCGTCTCCAGCAGATCTACGGCGGCAAGTGGCAGAACCCCTACCATACCGACATCACGCCGCAGCCGTGGCCCGAGATCGTCGGTGTCAACGTCTACCGCATGCCCACGGAGTACTACAAGTGGGCCACGACCTCGTCCTCGTATGGCGAGGGCACGGAGAAGACCGAGGTCACCTACGAGCAGTCCTTCGACAAGATCAGCTTCCGCGAGGACATCAGCCGGGATGGGCAGTTCCTGCTGCTGGACGGCTTTGCCCGCGGCAAGCACCTGCAGTACGACGGCAACTCCATCATCCGCTACCACGCCGATGGCGAGGACTGGCTGATTGACGGCGACTACCTGGTCCGCAACACCACCGACCACAACATGATCAGCATCGTGCGCGACGGGCGGTGCGCCGTGCTCGAGCCGGCCTTCACCAGCCTCGACGCCCACGCCGACCTCCCCGGCGTAGGCTTCACCCGCACGACAGTGCAGGGCTACAACGGCGCGGACTGGACCCGCAACATCCTGTGGCTCAAGGGCGAGGGCTTCGTCGTCGTGGATGAGCTGACCGCCCGGCAGCCCGGCAGCTACACCTTCGAGAACGTCTTCAAGATGCTGGACCTGGGCAAGCTGGAGTTCGACGGGCGCTGCGCGAAGGTCAGCCGCCCGACGGCCGGCGGCATGGGCAGCCGCGACCTGTCGTACACGCAGGCCGAGGGTGTGGGCAAGGTGGTGCGCTTCGGCAACCAGGGCTCGCGGCTGGAGTTTCCTGTGACGCTCCCGGCGGGTGAGTACGCCATCACGCTCTTCGGTCAGGGCACCGGCGGCGGCACCGACAGCTTCTGGCTGCAGGTGGACGAGGCCGAACCGGTGGCCTGCCACGTGCCCATCGAGAAGCTGGGGCCCTCCAGCGCCGCCTGGACCAAGGATGTGCCGACACCCAATGTGAAGATCGGCCAGAGTGGGACGCACATCGTCCGGATCACGCTGCGCGAGGGGCCGGGGACGATGCTGCAGAAGGTCACCATCGCCGACAAGGCGGGCAAGGAAGTCGCAACGATTGACGCGCTTAAGCCTCCGCCGCTACCGCAGGACCTTGTGAAGGCCGCGCCGGACGCCTGCTTCTACCTCAAGGGCGACGGCGTGGCCCAGGCGGCCATCACCGACCGCACCAACAACATCAACCTGCGGCTCAAGTACCTGCGGCACCTCTTCGGTGGGAAGCTGCAGGCCGGACAGACCGTGACCGACCAGGTGCTATTCTACAGCGACCGCAGCGACCAGCCGCGCAACCTGGACCTCCGGCGCGTAGATGATCATCGGGTGCTCATCCTGCGCGGCGGGAAGCCGTGGGGATTGCTCGACACCGGGGTGAAGGGCGCGGTCGCGACACTCCAGACGCTCGACAATTGGGTCGCCTTCTCGATGTGCGGGCTGACACCCGGAGGCAAGCCCATCGCTGACCACCCGTACTCGCTGCTCATTGACTACAAGACGGCTGATGCCCACATCCATGCGATGGAGCCTACGGTCCTCGATGAGGACTTCTCGGTCCCGGCGGGCCGAAGCATCGTCTGGAAGATCGGGCAGAGGATCAACACGACACAGATGCGCCGCGAGGCAGTCGCCGCGCTCGACGCGGCTGCCACGCAGGCTGTCGCCCCGAAGCCCGCAGGGGCTGAGAGGCTCACCGTCCCGGCCATGAAGCAGGTGTGGGCCTCCCCGCCGGTCATGGAAGACGAGAAGGACGTCGCCGTCGTCAACCGCCTCGTGGGTGCGTACCTCCACGATGCCTGCATGCACACGCTGCTCGTCGGGCGGGGCAGCAAGTGCGTGGCCCTCGACTTCTCCGGCAAGCAGCTCTGGGCGGTCGAGACGGGCGGGCGGGTCAATGACATGTGCGTGGCCGACCTCAACGCCGACCAGAAGCCCGAGGTGCTGGTCGCCTCGGACGATGAGTTCCTGTACATCGCCGACGCCGATGGCAAGGTGCTGTCCAAGACGCACTGCGACGCGGCACTGCGCATCGGCACCAGCAGCGTGCGCGACCCGCGCGTGGCTCATGTCTGCGTGGGTGACGTGGACGCCGACGGCAAGCTCGACATCATCGTCGGCACCCGCAATGGCAACATCGTGCGGTACGACCTGCAGATGAACAAGGTCTGGAGCTTCAACCAGATCGAACACGGCACGTTCCGCATGCGGCTCATAGACCTGGACAAGGACGGCAAGCTCGAGGTCGTTGCCGGCAATCGCTACGGCGCGGTCGAGGTCGTGGACTGCAAGGGCCGGGCCATGGCGGGGGCGTACTCTGAGTTGGGCGACGTGGTGTTCGATGTCGCGGACCTGAACAGTGACAGCCAGCCGGACATCGTCAACGGCTCCTCCACCGGGGCCTTCACCTGTACCCCGTGGCGTGGGCGTGTGGCCTGGAACTTCGACAACTTTGGCTACGGCGCGCGCGAGGTCAAGTGCGCGGACGTGGATGGCGACGGCAAGATCGAGACGGCCCTCGCCTCCGAGACGGGCTATGTCTATCTGCTCAACGCGGATGGCAGCGTCAAGGCGATGCGCCAGCTCAGCGCGCCGGTGCTGTCGCTGGCGGTCGCCGGCAAGACGGTTGTGGCCGGCTGCCGCGACGGCATCGTGTACGAGCTGGATGCGCAGCTTCAGCCGGTCAAGGCGGCAGAGCTGGGAGGGCCCGTGACGCAGATGGCGCTGCTGGACATGGGTGGCACGCCGCTGGTGGTCGTCGGGGCCGGGGAGGCAGTGGTGGCGCTGCAGTGGTAGGGGCGCAGTTGCTGTAGGGGCATGGTTGCTGCGGGAGGGGTCACCGACCCCGATCGGTCGCGGTCGGTGACCGCTCCCACGACTGACTGCTCGCACAACTGACCGCTGCCATATGAAGGCGCGATCAATCGCGCTGCTACGGAGCGCCTATGAGCGATCAGCCGGTACAGGGCGTCGTCAGCACCATCGCGGCCAAGTGCAAGCGATGCTACAACTGCGTGCGCAGTTGCCCCGCCAAGGCCATTCGCGTGCAGAGCGGCCAGGCGTGGGTCATGGCCGAACGCTGCATCGGGTGCGGCAACTGCCTCCGGGTCTGCGCCCAGAACGCCAAGCAGGTGCAGTCGGCGCTGGAGGAAGTGCAGGGCCTGCTGAGCCTGACTGCGCGTGGGCCGGGACATCCTGGACCGGCCGATGACGTTCCCGTCTCTCTGGCCGGTCCAGGATGTCCCGGCCCACGCGACGGACGGCGGCCTGTGGTCGCCATCCTGGCCCCCTCCTACCCCGGGGCTTTCGAGCATCTGGACGCCGGGCATGTCGTGGCCGGGGTGCGAGCGCTGGGCTTTGACAAGGTGATGGAGGTCGGCTTCGGGGCGGAGATGGTGGCCGCGGCCTATGTGCGGCTGCTCAAGTCGCGGCCGTGGGGCACGGTCATCAGCACCGCCTGCCCGGCTCTGGTCGGCTACATTGAGAAGTACATGCCGGAACTGGTGCCGATGCTGGCGCCGATCGTGTCGCCGATGGTGGCGCTGGGGCGGGCCGTCAAGGAGCAGCTGGCCCCCGGCGCCGCCGTCGTGTTCATCGGGCCCTGCATCGCCAAGAAGGTCGAGCGTCTCTCTCCCGCCGTCGCGGGCGCCGTAGATGCCGTGCTCAGCTTCACAGGGCTGCAGGAGCTCTGGCAGCAGCGCGGCCTCGATCCGGCGTCGCTGCCGCCCGCAACGGCCGATGATCCCCTCCCCTACATGGGCGCCGTCTTTCCCGTATCCGGGGGGCTGCTGAAGGCGGCGGCCATCGAGGCCGACGTGCTCGACGACTCGATCCTGGTCGTGGAGGGCCCCGACCGCTGCCTGGCCGCCCTGCGCGAACTGGGCGAGGGCAATGTGGCGCCGCGCCTGGTGGATGCGCTCTTTTGTGAGGGGTGCATCGCGGGCCCGGCGTATGCCGACAGCCTCTCGCTGCTGGCGCGCAAGGAGCGCGTGACGGCCCATGTGCGGACCTTGCAGCGACAGGCGCGCCAGCTCACGCGGTCGCTCAGGCAGGTGGCGGGAGTGAACGTAGGCCGTAGCTTTACTCCCCAGCCCCTGCAGGCGTCACAGCCCACCGAGACCGAGATCCGTGACATCCTTGCCAAGACCAGCAAGCTCACCCCGGCGGACGAACTGAACTGCGGCGCGTGCGGTTACCCCACGTGCCGCGACAAGGCCATCGCCGTCTACCAGGGCCTGGCCGAGCCGGAGATGTGCCTGCCGTACCTGATTGACCAGTTGCAGGTGAACCTCGACCAGATCACCCGCGGCCGCGAGGAGTTGGCGCGGACCCGCGAGTTGGCCTGGCGGGCGCAGCAACTGGCCTCCATGGGCGAGTTGGCGGCCGACATCGGCCAGCAGATCAGCAACCCGCTGGCGCGGCTGGTGCTGTTCGCGCAGTTGCTGCGCGACAACATGCCCGCCGATGATGTGCGGCGGGAGGACGTGGCCAACATCGTGGCCGAGGCGCTGCACTGCCGCGAGGTGCTGTCCAGTCTGCAGGGCTTCGCCCGGCAGCGCGAGCCGCAGTGGGAGGAGACGCAAGTGTCGGCCATCGTGGCGCGGGCGCTGGGCGAGCTGCAGACGAAGCTGCAGGCGGCCAGCGTCACCGTCGAGCAGCACCTGCCCGCCAACCTGCCGCCCCTCGTCGCCGACCCCGCGCAACTGGCCCAGGTGCTGGTGAACGTCCTGACCAACAGCCTGGAGGCCATGGACGGGGGCGGGACCATCACCATCACCGGGCGCCTGTCCGAGGATCGCCGCATGGTCGAGGTGGATGTCCACGACCCGGGACGCGGCATTCCCCCACACCTGCTCGAACGCGTCTTCCAGCCCTTCGTCACCACCAAGCAGGACCTACGCGGGGCGGGGCTGGGACTGCCGGTGGCGCACGGGATCATGCAAGCCCATGGTGGCGAGCTGCTCATAGACAGCGCGCCGGGCGAGGGCACGACGGTGACGCTACGGCTGCGCGCCGAGGCGGCCCCGCGGGTGGGGGCCGGGGCGCTCAAGGTCATGATCGTGGATGACGACCCCGACTTCCTCGAGCAGCACCGCCTGATGCTCGAGAGCGCGGGCTTCGCCGTGGTCGCCGCCGAGCGCAGCGATGAGGCGCTGGAAGTCGCCAACCGCGAGATCCCGGATGCGTTTGTGCTGGACATGATGATGGAACGGACCGACTCGGGCGCCCGCCTGGCCCGGGCCCTGCGCCGCGACCCCCGCTTCCGCAAGTCCCCGATCATCATGCTCACCTCCGTTGTGGACGACATGGGCTTCGACTTCCACCGCAACCCGGAGACCGTGCTGGAGTGGATGAAGGCCGACGCCTGGTTCGACAAGCCCGCCCCCATGGTCGAGATCTGCGACAAGATCCGTTCCCTGCTACCAGACCCCGGCGACCCGGGGGAGGCATCGTCCCCCACGACGGAGTGACCCCGGCGCGCCGCATGGCGCCCCGACCCTGAACGAGCCGAGGTGGAACAGTGCGCACCCGCTGGTATCTCTGGGTTCTGACGCCCGTGTTGACCTGTGCCGCAGTCTGGGCGCAGGCGCCACGCGTCGAGGAGCAGGCCGACCGTGTCGTGCTGCGCAGTGAGTGTCTGACCATGGCGCTGAGCAAGGCCGAGAAGGGGGCCATCGTGTCGCTGGTGGATGCGGCCTCGGGGCGCGAGATGGTGGCCGCTCAAGCCGCGCCGCAACTCTTTGCCCTGACCCTCACCGACGACGCCGACGCCACCCGCAAGCAGATCCCGGTGTCCAGCCGTGAGGCCGCGACTTGCGCGGTTGAAGTGCGCTCGGAGGGCGCTCGCGGTCTGGCGACGCTGCGCTTTGGCAATCTCGGCGGACGAGGGATTGAGGCCACATGCACCGCGGCGGTGGCCACCGGGGACCCGTACGTGCGCTGGCGGCTGTCACTGCGCCTGCCGGAGAAGCTGACGCTGACGCGGGTGGACTTCCCGCTGGTGGTGCTGCGGGCGCCGTTGGCGGCGGGCACGCCAGGGGAAGCTGTTGTGCTCGGCGCGACAAAGGGCGGCGTCTACCCGCAGCCCTCCCAGTGGGCGCAGGGAACCGGCCTGTGGCGCGGGATGCCCGGCAGCCTCGCGGCCCAGTTCGCCACGGTCTACGACGACGCCGGCGGCTTTCTCACCGCCTGCCACGACAGCCTCGGCACCCCCAAGACGGTCGGCGTGCGGCGCGGTCCGGAGGGGCTGGAGGTCAGTTGGACACGCGCTTGCTTCACCCCGGCGACCTGGGCGCTGGACTATGACGTGGTGCAGACGGTCTTCCGCAGCCCCGACGCGTCGCGGCCCACCGACTGGCGCGATGCCGCCGACCTGTACAAGCAGTGGGCGGTCCGGCAGCCCTGGTGCGCGCGGACGTACGCCGAGCGCAAAGGGATCCCCGCCTGGATGAAGGCCGGCCCGGCGATGGTGCGGTTCAACCGGGGCTGGCTGGCCGCCCCGGAGCGCATCGAGAAGTGGCTGGCGCGGTACTGGGGGCGGTACTTCGCGGATCGCCGCCCGCTCATCACCGCGTACTGGGGCTGGGAGAAGGTCCAGACCTGGGTCACTCCCGACTACTTCCCGGTGTACCCGTCCGACGAGCAGTTTGCCCGGCTCCAGAAGCTTGCCCGCGCACGCAACGGCCACGCCTTCTTCTGGCCCAGCGGCTACCACTACACGCTCACCTACCGCAAGCGGGACGACGGTACCTTCGAGTGGGATGACCGAGCGCGATTCGCGCAGGTGGCCCAGCCCCACGCAGTGGTGACCCCGGAGGGGAAGGCCTACCAGGCGGCCCGTTCGTGGTTGGTGGGGGGGGAGACGTCCTGCATGTGCCCCGGGGACCCGTGGACGCTCGACTGGTTCAACCACACTGCGGTCGAGTGCGCGCGGCGAGGCGTGGAGATCGTGCAGGTGGACCAGGTAGTCGGCGGGAGCTTCCCGGCCTGCTACACCACCCGGCACCCGCACCCGCCCGGCCCGGGCCTGTGGCAGACCGAGGTCTTCCACCGTCAGCTGCAGACGATGCTTGCCGCCATGCGGAAGATCGAGCGGGACTCGGTGGTGTGCTTCGAGGAGCCCAACGAAGTGTTCCTGCAGGAGATCGGCCTGCAAGACTACCGCGACTGGGAGGTGTTCCGGTCCGCCAGGCCGCCCGTCGAGCTAGCCTCGGTCTTCAACTATCTCTACCACGAGTACGTGCCGACCTTCCAGAGCAACCCCCGCGAGGGGAACAAGGTCATGGCCGCATACTGCCTCGTCAACGGCCAGGTGCCCCACTTCGTCCCCTCGTCGGGGTTCGACCTCGGCAGCGCGCCGCGCAATGGAGCGTTCGAGAGCTGGACCGGCGAGGTGCCCGAGGGCTGGGACAAAGTCGCCGGCTGGCAGGGCAAGACCTTTGACGGACGCTGCCACCGTGATGATCAGGTCAAGCACGGCGGGGTCGCGAGTCTGCGGCTGGAGAACCAGCAGGAGAGCGAGGTCGTGCAGGTCTCGCAGAACCTGTCAGTCGGCGCCCCACTCATCGTGGGCAAGCGCTACCGCCTGAGCGCCTGGGTCAAGACCGGCCACCTGGCCAAGCCCAACCAGATCGGCTTCACCACGCTGACTACAGACCTCAAGGGCACCGGCGGGGGCGGCGCCATTGCGTTCCCGGCGCAGGCTGGCGACTGGACACGGGGACAGGCCGAGTTCGCCGTCCCGGAGGGTTCGGACTTCCTGCGGATCATGATCCACGTGCAGGGCCCGGCGCAGGTGTGGGTGGACGACATGCTGCTGGAGGAAGTACTGCCCGACGGCACGGCTCGCCCGGTGACATGGCCGGACACGCCGGCCGACCACGACCTGATGAAGCAGTGGGCCGACCTGTACCACGGCGCGGGGCGACCGTATCTGCTGCTGGGGATGATGCTGCATCCGCCGCGCCTGGAGGTCGGCAGCATCCAGACGCAGGGGCACACGTGGCCGGCGATCCTGCATAACGCCTACCGCGCACCGGACGGCAGTGAGGCCGTGGTGGTGGTCAATGTCAGCGATCAGCCGCAGACAGGGAAGCTGACATGGCGGGCGAAGCTCAGGGAGGTGGCGCTGGAACCGTGGGAGGTGCGCCTGGTGCGGTGAGGCGCGCTACCGGGCCGCACACCACCGCCCGCAGCCGGAGGCTGCGGTGGGGCCCGCCGAGCGGCGGCTGGCGCTACAGGGCCGCCGCGTTCGTGAAGACCTGCGGGTTGCCGTAGGCCGAGCTGTAGGCGACCACGAAGCTGTTGTTGCACTTGCCCTTCGTGGTTCCGCCGGCCTCAAGGAGTCGGCCCAGGGGCTTCCCTGCCACCGGCGCGTCGGCCACGAACACCCAGTAGGCCTTGTCTATGGGCATCTGCCGCTGGAACTTGACCGTCGCCTGCGCCCCTGCAGGGATCTCCGGGACCCCCACCGAAGCGAACACGCCAGCGCCCATGACGCCTCCGGTAACGTCAGTGACGCTCAGCACCCCCAGTGTCGTGCCCCCGGCGTTGCCGATGCCCTTGTTCTTGATGATGATCGTGAAGTCGTGGGCCGGGAACTCTCCGCCGCCCGTGCGCTCGATCTTCACCTCCTTCACCACCAGGTCCGGCAGCTTGAATGGGATGGGGGTGTACGGCGGAGCTGCCACTGCCTGAACCACCAGCCCCAGAGCCACAACCACAGCAACCACCGCGACCCCGGTAACACATCGCTTGAGAGACATTGCCTGATGCCTCCTCTTTGCTGGAAGGGCCCCACGGCGTGGCTACCCTTCCTACACGGCCCAGCGAGTCTCGCATATGGTATATCTTCGCGCAACGAACTGACCTCACGCTCTGGTCAAGAGTGTGCGGGCGGCGACTCACAGTGGGGCGGGCAGTGCTGCACAGTAGCGCGGGCGGCCTCGCCCGCGCACCGCGGACCGGGCAGGCGAGGCCGCCTGCCCTACTGTGCCGCAAGGATGCCAGGTCAGGGGCTGCTCACCAGGGGCACGCAGCGCATGGAGCGGGGAGGCAAGGTCAGAGTGGAGGGTTCGCCGTCGGGGACCAGGCCGTCCGAGCGTGTGATGGTGACGGTCTGCTCGGTCCGCGTGTAGTTGAACAGGAACAGGCCGGCGGCTCCGTCAGGACTGCGCCAGGCGCTGTGCAGGACGGCCGGGCGCTGCACCGTGAAGGGCTCGATGGTGGAGGGCGGCGTGAAGATGCTGCGCTGGATGCAGGTGACTTCGACGGTCTCACAGTCTACCGTGCCGGGGGCGAGCATGTCGCCCCAGAGCAGCCACTCGCGGTGGGCGTGGAAGAAGCGGGCGAGGTCGAGGAAGAAGGCGACATCGGCGGCCAGGTCAGGGCTGCTGAGGTGCTGGGCCGTCAGATTGGTGGCGAGGGGCTGGCAGCCGCAGGCGACGGTGCGGGCCATGTCCAGGGCGAACTGGTCGGGGCACAGGGCGTGCCAGTCGCGCTCCTCGCTCGGATCGGGGCGCGCGTCCTGCGGCCACAGCTCGTCATAGGGCGTGATGCCGTCAATGTGGGCGTAGTTGCCGAACACGACGGCGCGGCCGTGGTAGACCGCCGGGAAGAGCGGGACGAGGTTGGCGTGTTGGCAGCCGGCCGCCCCGCACGAGGCTTCCCAACTGGTGTGCAGCGTGATGCAGCAGTCGAGGAGGTCCTGGTATACCTCGGCGACGCTCTCGCTGCTGAGCACCAGGTTCGGGTGGCGCGCCCGCACCTTGCGGAACAGGTCGCGGAAGCCCTGGACGCCATAGGAGCCGCCGCCGGGCACGTGCCCGTGCTCGGTACTGAAGCACGGCGTCGTGCCGCCGACAATGGCGATTTGGTCCATGTACAGCCCGTCCAGGCCCAGGGCGGCCACGCCGTCGGCGGTAATGAGCGCCTGGCGGTGCCAGCCGTCGGCCGCGCCGCAGGTGTGCATGAGGCGGCGGTTCGCCCACGTGTTGTAGACATGCCCCCAGTACTCGCCGTCGCGCAGAACCGTGGTGCAGGCGCGGCCGTCGGTCTCCCAGCGCGGCTCCTCACGGTCCCAGGACATGCCGTTGGTGTAGACCTGCGTGCTCACTCCGTGCTGCTGCAGATCGGCGACGGCGGCGCTGAAGGCTTCGGCCCCCTCACGGGGTGGGAAGTAGTCGGGATAGCTCGTGTCATACGGGTTCTTGTGCCACCAGTACCAGTCCAGGGCCACGGGCAGGCCCAGCCGCCGGGCGACCTCCTTGGCGGGCGGGCAGACGTTGCTGATGCGCCCCCGCAGCCAGAGCCAGCAGGCGACCTCGGCCACGTAGGTGTCGCGCCGCTGCTCCGGACCGCGCGCGGCCCAGTACTGCTGCAGGGCCCACGGGCGGTACACCTGCGCGGCCTCGTACCAGCCACCCACGAACGGCGCGAGCGATACGGCGTAGCGGGGGAACTCGGGACGCCCGGACACCGGCTGGGGCAGCAGGTGCTCCAGGCACACCTCGGCAGTCCCCTGCCCCACGCGGAGCAGCAGGGACTTCATCCAGCCCTCGGTGTCGCGGCCGGCCAAGTGCAGGCCGATGCCGCCCGCGAGCCAGGCGGTGAACTGCATGTGCGCCCGCATGCGACTGTGGGCGCTCATGTCGGGGGCGTCCACGGCCTGCGCGAGGGGGGCATCCACGACCATGCCCAGGTCGTGTGGCACGAGCCACTGAGCGCCGTCGCCGTAGGGCACGCGCACATCGGGGCAAGCCAGCGCAACGGGCTTGAGCCCCTCGGGCAGCTCCAGACGCGCGAGCCGACCCAGGAGCAGGCCGTCGGCGACCTCCCACACCAACTCCACCGCGGCCTCGACCTCGCGGCCGTCGTCATACTGCAGCCGGTCCAGCTCCACGACCAGGTGGGTCGCATCGGGTTGGGTCACGCGAGCGGCGGGGCCGGGGCGCAGCATCCCGGGGTTCGCGTCGTCCCACGCGGTGCGCAGCGCCCAACCATGGCACGGGGCCACGAAGCTCCAGGCGCAGCCCTCGCGCTCCAGGGACAGAAGCTGCCCCTGCGCGGAGAACCGCACACTCAGACCCGAGGTGTCCTGCAACCGCATCTCTCCCGCCTCGCCCAGCCCGTTGACCGACGTCGTCCCGCTCTGCATGGTGTCTCCTACTCGCACTTCGCTGATGACGGACGGCGTCTGCGCAGACGCGCCGCCGCCCGGCCAGGATCACCTGACCGGGCCGGACGGCAGTTCGCCGCCCGGTCGCGCCGGACCTGCGCGGCGCGGCCTGTCCCCGCACTGAGAGGCAGAGGTCAACGCGCCTGCGGCAGGGAAGTGGCCTCCCCGTCGGAACCAGTCTGCGGTGTTGAGGTCCATGGGAGGCGATGGTCTTGCGGGCATCATGGGTGGCGCTTGTTGCTGTGTGGTCGGCATGTGTCGGCGTGGGGGCGGCTTACGGGGAGCGGTTGACGCTGGTTGACAACGGGAAGGCGACGGCAGGCATCGTGCTGGCCGCTCAGCCCACGCGCGCGGCGCAGTTCGCCGCCGCCGAACTGCAATATCACCTACGCAAGATGACCGGGGCCACGGTGCCGCTGGCGAAGGACACCGACCCGGCCCCGCAGCCGGCGATCCTGGTCGGCGAGAGCGCGGCCACACGGGCCCTGAATCTCAAGAGCAGCGACTTCGGGCCCCAGGAATACCTGGTCGGCTTCCGCCCGCAGGCGCTGGTGCTCATGGGGCGCGATGGCGACGACCGCGGCGCAATGGACTACCAGAAGGCGGCCACCTTCCCGGGTGACTTCGACGAGCAGGGCACCGTGTACGCGGTCTATGACTTCCTGGAGCGCTACTGTGGCGTGCGCTGGTACCTGCCGACCGAACTGGGCGAAGTGATCCCGCCGCGCCAGTCCCTGACGGCCGAGGGGCAGGACGTGCGGCGCAAGCCGGCGATGATCTACCGCTATGTCTACCGGGGCGAGGCCCTGCCCGCGGACCTGATCGGCGATACCGTGGACCACGAGGGCGGCTACCCCTCGCTCGACCAGCGCTCGTCACGTCTCTTCATGCGGCGGATGCGCCAGGGCGGCGCGCGCTATAACGCCAACCACTCGTTCTACGGTTTCTATAGCCGCTTCCTCAAGGAGCACCCGGACTGGTTCGCACAGGGCCACACGGGCGAGCCCCCGCAGATGTGCTTCACGAGCCCGGGCTTCACCAACCAGGTCGTCGCCGATGCCCGGCAGTACTTCAGCACCGGCAAGGTGGAACGCCAGGCCGTCGCGGCCGGCGACTTCTTCGCCCTGGTGCCCATGGACAACGCCACCTGGTGCCGCTGCGAGCGCTGCCAGGCCCAGATCCTGGAGCAGCCCACGCGGGGCTACCCGGACACCTCCAACGACACGGCCAGCAACTACATCTTCGGGTTCATCAACCGGGTGGCGCGCGAAGTGGGCAAGACCGACCCGGACAAGTGGCTGGCGGCCCTGGCGTATAGCCGCTATGTCTATCCGCCCACGCGCGAGCCGCTGGAGAGGAACGTGAGCATCATGCTGTGCCTGCCGATCCGGCTGACCTACAGCCGCGAGTCCATGGCCAACGATCGGCGCATCCTGGACGCCTGGACACGCGAGTCGGTGGAGCGCCCGAAGTTCGTGTGGCTCTACTACTGCTACCCGAGCCTGTGGGCCGCTGCGCAGGGCTGGCGGCCCTATCCGGGTTTCTTCGCCCACAGCATCGTCGGCCAGTTCGCGCAGTTCCACCGCAGCGGGGTGCGCGGGTTCTTCATCGAGCCCGCCTACCTGGCCCACAGCCAGCGCAGTCCGCTCATGGATCAGCTGGAGACCTACCTCACGTATCATCTGGCCTTCGACCCGACGCTGGACGGCAACCGGATCATCAACGAGTTCTTCACCAGCTACTACGGCCCGGCGGCAGCGCCGATGCGGAAGCTGTACGAGAGCATGGAGGCGACGTACGCCGACCCCGCCAACCACCCCGGCGCCAGCCGCGCCCAGACCGAACTGCAGGCCTGGACGTACCTGGGCACCGAGGCCCGGCTGCGGGAGTACCGGGACTTGATCTCACAGGCGCGGCGGCTGGCGCGCGGCGGGGATGAACTCACCCAGCAGCGCGTGGCCCTGTTCGACCGCGGCATCGTCCGCTGGATGGCCGCGGGGCGCAAGAGCTTCGTGCAGATGCAGGCCCTGCACGGCTCAACGCCGCCGAGCGCCGACATCCCCCGCGTCGCGGACGCGGGCGGTAACGCGGACCGGGTGGACTGGAACGCCGCGGCGGTGCTGGGCCAGTGGAGCAGTCTGCGTGGCGAGCCCAGCGCCCGGCAGGTGCAGGCGCGCCTGGCGCACGACGGCCAGTTCCTGTACGTGGAGCTGGAGGAGGCGGGCATTGACCCGTCCAAGCTCGTGCTGGGCGACTCGATCACCGTGTGGAACGAGGACGAGTGGGAGGTTTTCTTCGCCGGCAAGCGGGGCCCGCGCTACCGGCAGATGGGCCTGAACGCCGCCGGGGTGCACTTCGACCTCGCCTACGATGAGCCGAGCAAGGACTGGCAGAGCGGCGTGATGCTGCGCTCGGATGTGTCGGCTAAGGACCGCTGGCGCGTGCGCATGGCGCTGCCGCTCCGCCAGCTCGTGTATGGCGGCGCCAAGCCCGGCGACAGGCTGTACTTCAACGCCATCCGCGCCACCCGCATGGTGCGGTCCATCGCCTGGTCGCCGACCTACGGCGGCTTCCGCGAGCCGATGCGGATGGGCGAGATCCGTCTGGCGAAGTAACGGCGCGATTCATCGCGCCCAACGACCGGCGCAGTGCACTGCGCCACGACCTGGCTGCCGACCATGCCCCTACTCAACACTGACGAGATCATGGAAACGCTGCAGATGATCGAGGAAGAGAACCTCGACATCCGCACCATCACGATGGGCATCTCGCTGCGCGACTGCACCGACCGTGACCTGGCGCGCGTGCGGGAGATGGTCGGCGACAAGATCGTGCGTCTGTCCGAGCGCCTGGTTCCCGTGGCCGAAGAGATCGCTGCCGAGTTCGGCATCCCCATCATCAACAAGCGCCTGTCGGTGACGCCCCTGGCGCTGGTGGCCGACGGGCACTCACCGGAGGACTTCCTGGCTCTCGCGCAGACCCTCGACGAGGCGGCCCAGCGGGTCGGAGTCAACTTCATCGGCGGCTTCTCGGCGCTGGTGCACAAGGGCTACACGCGGGGCGATGAGGCCCTCATCCAGGCGCTGCCCCAGGCCCTGGCGAGCACACAGATCGTCTGCTCATCGGTCAATGTCGCGACCACGCGCGCGGGGATCAACATGGATGCCGTGCGCCAGATGGGCGAGGTGATCGTCGCGACCGCAGGCCTGACCGCCGACCAGAACGGCCTGGGCTGCGCCAAGCTTGTGGTCTTCGCCAACGCCACGGAGGACAACCCCTTCATGGCCGGGGCATTTCACGGGGTGGGCGAGCCGGAGTGCTGCATCAACGTGGGCGTGAGCGGCCCCGGCGTGGTGAAGCGCGCGCTGGAGAAAGTGCCGGAGGGCGACCTCGGCGTCGTGGCCGAGACGGTGAAGAAGACGGCCTTCAAGATCACGCGCATGGGGCAACTCGTCGCCCAGGAGGCTTCGCGCCGCCTCGGTGTGCCTTTCGGCATCGTAGACCTGTCGCTGGCCCCCACGTCGGCCGTCGGTGACAGCGTGGCGCACATCCTCGAGGAGATGGGCCTGCAACAGTGCGGCGCGGCGGGCAGCACGGCGGCCCTAGCCCTGCTCAACGACGCAGTGAAGAAGGGCGGGCTGATGGCGACCTCGTACGCGGGGGGCCTCAGCGGGGCCTTCATCCCCGTCAGCGAGGACCTCGGCATGATCGAGGCGGCTGAGGCAGGAGTGCTGTCCATCGAGAAGCTGGAGGCGATGACGGCGGTGTGCTCGGTGGGGCTGGATATGATCGCCGTCCCCGGCGACACGCCCGCGACGACCATCGCCGCCCTGATCGCCGACGAGGCCGCCATCGGCGTCGTGAACAACAAAACGACCGCCGTGCGGATCATCCCGGCGCCGGGCAAGCAGGTCGGCGACACCATCGAGTTCGGCGGGCTGCTGGGCCGGGCGCCGATCATGGCCGTCAGCGCGCTCGACAGCAGCCGCTTCATCGGGCGCGGCGGTCGCATTCCCGCGCCGCTGCAGGGGCTGAGGAACTAGCCAGAGCCGCGCTCCAACGGCGCCCCGCGACGGGGGAGGAGATCGCGGCGGGGCGTGGAACAAGCCCATAGCATACTGGCGAATACACACCAGCCGGCTCCCAGGGGAGGCACTCTCATGCGCCGAGACACGATGCGGGTGATGCTGGTCGGCCCCATCGCCGCCGCGACTCTGATGGTCGCGTGTCTGCTGGCGGGGTGTGGCGGCGGCGACTCGCCCGCCGTCGGGGGGACCGGCGCGCTGACCATGCGCATCATCTGGCCGGCCGTTCCCACTACGTCGAGCGTCACCCCCGCGGCCATCCCGACCGCGACGCAGTGCGTCCAGATCACACTGACCCAGGGCCTCTGGAAGCGGATTGTGGCCGTGAAGCGCCCGGCGGAAGCCACCACCTCAGACGTCACGGTGACCGATATCCATGTGGGCCCTGTGCATGTGCACGTCGGGGCGTATGACAGCTACACTGAGGATGCGCTGGGCAACGTGCAGGCGTCCGGCAACATGCTCGCCTGGGCCGTGACGGACACGACGGTGGCGGCCAACGCGACGACACAGGTGAGAGTGACGCTGGGCACCACACCCGCGAGGGTCGTCGTGTCCGCCGGTGGGGCCAGCACCATCCTGAACGTGGATGACAGCCTGAACCTCACCGCCACGGCGTATGACAGCGAGGGCAACATCCTGCTCGTGACGGGCTTCACCTGGACCAGCAGTGCCGACAAGATCGCCACGGTGGACACCACCGGGAGGGTGACGGCCAGATTCCCCGGCCAGGCCACGATCACGGCCACCGTCAGTGGCGTGAGCGGCAGCCTGGACGTGCGCGTGCGCGGCTGGGAGCTGTGGGACAGCACACCCAGCGCGGGCGCCTACCGCACCGTCGTCTACAACGGCAAGATCTACTGCTTCGGCCCCATCGCCCTGAACACCCCGACCAAGCAGTGGTATGTCTATACGCCGGGCACGCGGACGTGGCAGGCAGCGCCCGACTTGCCGGTGGAGCGCTTCGCCCCGGCGCTGGGCGTCATCGGCGGCAAGATCTACCTCGCCGAGACGTACGGTGAGGGTGTCAGCACCACCTACGAGATTGACCCGGGCACACTTGGCGTCACGGCGAAGAAGCCCATGCCGACGGGCGTGTACGGGCCGGCGGCGACGGCCTTCGGCGGCCGGCTGTGGCTCATCGGCGGGGTGGACGCTGTGAACGGCGCGAGCTCGGTCGTCCAGATCTATGACCCGGCCACCAATGCGTGGGTGACGATGAACAGCTTCCCCGTGGCGGGCTCCATGGGCTCGGCGGCTGTCTTCGGCGGCAGCCTGTACGTGTGCGGCCTCGGGCCGTACGCCACCCCCACCAACGCCGTGTACCGCCACAACGCGACCAGTGACACCTGGGACACCGCGACGCCCCTGACCACGGCGCGCACGGCGCTCTCCCTGGGGCTGAGCGCTACGCACCTGCTCGCCATGGGGGGGAGCATCTCGTCGGTCGCGATGGGGACGACGGCTGTGGAGGCCTTCAACGGCAGCCTGTGGCAGCCAGCCCCGCCGGTGCCCGAGCCGCTGATCCCGTGGAACTCCGGCGGCCAGGCGATGGTGGACGACTACCTGTACGTGGTTGGCGGCGCAACCGGGAGCGTGGACAGCAGCAGCAACGTCTACCGGCTGTGGGTGGGATCGGGGGCGCTGTGACCCTCCGCGAGCGCATCCTGTCCGTCTACCGCGGCGACACCCCCGATGTCGTGCCGGTGATGCTGGATCTGTCCCACTGGTGGCTGCACCGGCAGCGCCTGCCGTGGGACCTGGCGGCCCCGCCCCTGGAGCCCGAGACCGACCTCATCGCGGTCCATCGCGACTGCGATGTGGGCTACTACCTCCCCAGCCTCTGCCCCTTCTACGGTACCGAGTACCCCGACGGAGTCGTCGCCGAGACGACACGCCACCTTGAGTCCGGCGCCGCGGCGCTGACCTGGAGCCTTCAGACGCCCCTCGGTCGCATCGCCCGGACGCGGTACTGGGACGACCGCACCTACTCGTGGCGCATCGGCGACTGGGGCGTGCGCACGCCGCAGGACCTGCGCGTGTTGGCGCAGGCCCTGGCCGGCCGGACCTTCCATCCTCACTGGGATCGCTACGAGGCCTGGCGCGAGGCTGTGGGTGACACCGGAGTCGTCTACCTGTCTCTCGGTTACAGCGCCATCGGCGTTCTGATGAACCTGTGGATGGGGGTCGAGGGCACCCACTACGCCATCCACGACTGGCCGGACCTGATGCGCGGCGTGGTGCGCGAGATCAATGAGGCCAACCTGCGGCTGGTGGACCTGGCGGCCCGGTCGCCAGCCGAGATCATCCTGATGGGCGACAACTTCTCGACCGACATCCAGCCCCCCGGCTTCTTCCATGAGTGGTCGCGCGCGTACTACGTGGAGGCCGTGCGGCGACTGCATGCGGCCGGCAAGTACGTGGCCCTGCACCTCGACGGCCGGCTGCACGGAGGCCTGCGTATGCTGGCGTACACGGGAGCGGACGCCGCCGACGCGGTGACACCAACGCCCACGGGCGATCTGACGCCGGAGCAGTGCCGCGCCGAGGCCGGGCCGGGCTTCATCCTGTCGGGGGGCATTGCCCCGTTGCTGTGGCTGCCGCAGATGCCGATCAGTGAGTTCGCGCGAGCGGCTAGGGAGTGGCTGGCGCTGCGCCAGGTGAGCCCGCGCCTGATCGCCGCCGCCGGCGACCAGGTGCCCCCTGGCGCGGACGAGGACCGCATCAAGCTCCTGGCTGAGCTGGTGGCTGAGCACGGCCGCTATGGGAGCGAAGCATGACCATCGCGGACAGGGGCATCGTCGCACGCTCGAGTGCGGAGAGGCCGAGCCTGGCCTTCCCGAGCATCTGCGTGCTGCCCGGCGGACGTTGGCTGTGCGGCTTTCGCGCAGCGCCCACCAAGGCGGGCATGGCTGGACAGCAGGCGATGCTGTGTCGGTCGGACGACGAGGGCCGCACCTGGACCGAGCCCGCGGCGCCCTTTGCGCCGCCGGACATTCGCGGGTGTCCTGGCCTGTTCCGCGCTCTCTGCTGTACCGCTACCGGTGGCGACGGCGTCGTTGCGCTCGTGTACTGGGTGGACTACTCCGACCCCGAGCGACCGTTCTTCAATGAGGAGACGGAGGGGCTGCTGGGCTCGCGGCTGTGGCTGGCGCGGTCGCCCGACCGCGGTGCGACATGGTCTGAACTGGAACTGATTGACACGGCGCCCTATGACATGCCGACCCCGCCTACGGGGCCGGTGCTTGTCCTCGCCGACGGGCGCTGGGCACTGCAGTGCGAGCTCAACAAGCCGTACCTCGACCGCGCGCCGTGGCGCCACTCGTCGGTGCTCATGTTCTCCTCAGACCGTGGACGGACATGGCCGGAGCACCTACGGGTGACGGATGATCCTGACCGCCGCGTCTTCTACTGGGACCAGCGCCCGGGCGTGCTGGCAGACGGGACGCTGCTTGACCTCTTCTGGACCTACGACCGGTGCGCCGGCGCGTATCTGAACATCCATGCGTGCCAGTCGCGCGACCACGGACGCACGTGGGGAGAGCTGTGGGACACCGGTGTCCCGGGCCAGCCAGCACAGCCCGTGTCGTTGCCGGACGGGCGGCTGCTGATGGCGTATGTGGACCGCAGGGGCGCGCCAACCATCAAGGCACGCACGAGCAGGGACGGCGGGCGCACCTGGCCGCCGGACACAGAGACCATCATCTGCGAGCCGCGCCTGGACCGCCAGAGCGCCGACCGGACGACGATGCAGGAGGCGTGGGAGGAGATGTACGGCTTCAGCCTGGGCCTGCCCGCTACGGCCGCTCTGCCCGATGGCGACGTGCTGGTCGTCTACTACAGCGGTTCGGCAGCAGATGAGACGGACATCGAGTGGGTGAGGCTGAGGGGCTGACCGGACGGCAAGCAGTGAGCGAGGTTTCCAGAGACCCGCCTCGCTTGCGCCACAGCGCGTGCGCCAGGCGCGATCCGGCCTCCACGATCCGGTACCCCGCGTACGGCGCCAGCCGTGCGCTGTAGATCGCCTGCCCCGAATAGCCCCCGCCCTTGCTGCGACGGCTCTCGCCGTACAGGCTACTTCCCGCGGCTGATGATGATCTGGTCCAGCCCCAGTCCGCCGGTGACATTGGCCAGGCGCAGCACGTGCTTGCCGGCCGCGAGATGGAAGCGGGCGGGCTGGTCGCTGCTCGCCCCGCCGGGCTGGGCCGGGATGCGGAAGAACTGCCAGTTGTCGCGGTCGGTGCAGTAGCCGCCCGTGTTGGGCAGTACGAGTTCCACGCCGCCGGCCGTCGGCGGCTGCCCGTCGATCGTCAGCGCCCGCTTCGACGGATCGGAGGCAGTGCAGTAGCGCAGCACGATGGTGTAGTCGCCGGCCTCGGGGAGATCGAAGCTCCACTCCAGCCAGTGCCCCATGCTGGCCTCCCACTTCGTGACCATCCGTCCGATGTTGGCGACGCGATCCACGATCTCCACGGCGCCCGCGCCCTGGCCGCTGAAGTTCTCGGCCTCGACGATGACCGCCTGGCGCGGGTCGAGGGCCAGCACCCAGTCCGGCGGCATCGAGACCACGCGCTTGGCCGAGGACGCGGTGCCGAGCTTGTCGGACACGGTCAGCGTCACCGTGAACGTCCCCTCTTTGGCGTAGGTGTGCTTCGCGACCTTCCCCTGGCCCCTCTGACCGTCGCCGAAGTCCCACGCATAGCCGGTGATGTCGTTGTCCACGTCGGTGCTGGCCGAGGCGTCGAGCGTGACCTCACGGCTGCCGCCGGGGCCGAGGTTGCCCTGGATGTTCAGGCCCGGCAGCGGCTCGCCCTGGGCGAAGAGCTGGCTGGGCCAGTAGCTCAGGTACGGCAGCGTGCCCTTGATCTGCAGCTCGAAGGCGCCGGGACAGGAGGTGAGGCTCAGCTCGCACGGCCCCTTGGCCCCGGCAGCCGGGTCGGCCACCAGAGATACCGGCTTGTCGCCGAAGCTGACCGGGAAGACCTTGCCACCGGGAGCGCGCAGCGCGGCCTTGTAGCTGCCCTTGCCCAGGCCCCGCAGCACAAGCGTCGTCTTGCCGTTGCCAGGGAGCTGCACCATGTACGAGGGGAGGCGCAGGCCGGGGCCGAAGCGCGTGGGGCGGCTCACGTCCACGACCTGACTATCCAGATCGCAGTCGAAGTCCCACGGCACCTGCCCGGCGAGGTCCAGCTGCAGCAGGTACAGACCCAGGCCGCTGCCCGGTGGCACTTCCAGGACAACGGCCGGGCGCTGGTCGAGCTTGGCCTCGGCAACAGTCTTGCCATCCCTGGTGAGGGTCGCCGTGCCGCCCAGCGCGCCCTGCCCGCGGGGCCTGAGGGTCACCATGAAGCCGCGGTCTACGGACTGGCGGAGCACAATCTGCACGCTCTGGCCGGGGGAGAAGTTGTAGTTGTCCATGTCGGCCTGGGCGAACTGGTACAAGATGGCCGGGGTGCGGCGGATCTGCTGGGTAAAGCTCTTGCCGAAGCCGCTGACGCTGCGCACTTCTTGCACCGTCCCGGTCTTCACGACGTCACCGAGCACCTTGTCCGGGCGACACATGTAGCCATGCATCATGCCCTCGGTGATGAGTTCGGACAGGCCGCCGCCGGCACTGCTGACCGGGCAGCTCGTGTAGCGCATGGCCTTCCGCTCCGGCACCCACGTGGTGCGGATCAGGTAGTGCGCCGCGCCGGCGATCATCCGGTCCACATCCGGGTCGCGGGCGACCTGGTTGAAGTCGCGCAGGCCGGACATCAGGACGCCCATCATGAAGGCGGCCTCGCCCCGGTGGCGCGGCAGGCAGTAGCAGTGACCCGGCATCATCTCGCGAATCCAGCCGCCGCCGGGGTCCTCACGTTCGCGGGTCCGGTCCATGATGATGCGCGCGGCGTTGAGGTAGTACGGATCGCTCGTGGCGCGGTACATGCCCATGGTCAGGATGAGGTGCCAGCCGTTGGTGCGGTTGTTGCCGAAGTCGTAGTTGTTCGTGTAGTAGCCGTCGTACGCGTCCGTGAGCAGCGCCGCGGATTCCAGGCCGCGCACGTCGCCGGACAGGAAGTGGTCGGCCAGGTAGCCCTCGCACCAGCTATGCGACACGGAGCAGCCGCCACCGGGGCTGCCCTGATCGTTGATCTTGTGGTCGTAGTAGCTGCCGGTGTGGCCGATGCAGTGGGCGTACACCTTGCCGATCTGGTGGGGGTCACCGGCGTGGATCATGTCCACATCGTGGTTGTGCCGCGCGGCCTGCTCGGCCAGCCGGTAGTAGCGCTCATCGCCGCTGCGCACGAACTGCAGGTAGAAGGCATACTGGCTGTCATACTCGATGTTGCCCCAGTTGCGCCCGCGCTCGCCCCACCAGTCGCCGAAGTCGAGCATCCCGTACTCACGACCCCGCTCGCGGCTCTGCAGGTACCCCGTCACGGCCTTCTCCACATTGCGCTCGTAAGTCAGGAAGAGGCCGCCGAGTTCGGGGCTGGAGGGCAGGATGTCGCCAAAGGCCTTCGAGTCGCAGTACCAGTTCTTGCCGGCCTTGAGGAGGGGCGGCTCGTCGAAGGCCACGGCCTCGTTCGCAGCCGGGGCCTCGCCGGGACCGTGGAAGGCGAAGAGCAATTCGTGGTGCTTACTCATGCCGCACTTGAGCTTGTAGACATCGTCCTTGAGGTAGTAGTAGAGCTTGTCCTCCAGCTCGCCTTCCTTGCTGATCTTGTAGGTGCCGGGGGCGAACGGCGGCATGAGGCCGATGGACACGCTGTCGGGTCTGAGGGTCAGGGACTTGGGGTAGAGCTGCCAAAGGTAGCGGACGGCGACGGTCAGCCCGGCCTTGCTGCCGGTGACATCACCCCAGTTGGCGGCGCGCTTGCCGGAGGCGTCGGCGCCCAGGCCCGTGACGCGGAAGTTGTCGTCAAAGCCCTGCCAGAGAGTCGCGCCCTGCTGGGGAAGCGGTGTGGGAGCGGTCACCGACCGCGACCCGTCCGGGCCGAACTGCCCCTTCGGGTCAGCACCCAGAGCCAGGCCCTGGGTCAGCGTCAACGAGTTCAGCTCCGAGAACGCCTTCGTCGTGTTCGTGTTCGTGAAGGTGTGGTGCACGACCACGTCGCTCCTGCCGGCATAGAAGTGCAGGTCCACCTGATCGCCCAGGGCAGCGTTCTCACCCTTGAGGCTGCCGTCCACGCGGATGATGCTGTGCAGCGGGCCGCGGCGCATGATCCTCAGCGTCGCCGGCTGGGCCGTCCCGGTCTTGCCACCGGCGGTGAGGAGGCTCTGGCCGCCGTCGGAGATCATCTCGTCATCGCTGAACCGACCGTCGCCGCTGCTGTCGAGCCACACCTTCCCGAGCAGCGCCGACTTGTCGCGCGGCAGCTCGACCTGCAGCCTGCCCGTGTTCACGGTGAGAGCCGTCTGCCCCTCGGTGATCTGCAGTGGTCGGGCAATAGGCGTGCGCTTGACCTGCGTGCCGTACTGGAGCGTGAACGACACTGTCTGCTTGGCCTGTAGGTCGGTCTGGAAGTCCAGCAGGACCCACTTGATGGAGTAGTCGGGCCAGTAGCACAGCACCGTGGCCTGCAGCGGCACTTCGCGACCGGCGGCGTCGAGTAGCTTGAGGTGATCGGCCGACACCAGCGCGCCCTGTGGGAAGGGCAGCCCCTGCGTGACCGGCCAGGCCTTCAGCTCGAAGGGGTAGTCGTTGGCCATCGTCAGGGGCAGAGCGGTCTGCTTCACCGACCCCGGGGGCGGCTGGATGGCGGCCACAAAGGCAGCCTGCTGCCTGACCGTCTCGCCCTCGGGGGTCTGGGCCTCGACGGTGACATCGTACTTCTGGCCCGGCTTGAGGTCATTGAGCCAGAAGCGGTGGTTGGCGAAGGGCTCGGGGTCCTGGACCGACGTGGGGCCGTCCGGGACGTTCGGCCCCACGCGCACGGTGCAGACCGTCGGCCACGTCGTGATGAAGGTCACTTCGCCCACCAGGCGCCCGTCGGGGGTCAGGGCCGGGCGGGCTTCCAGGTTCGTCAGCTTGCGCGCCAGCTTCGTGACGGACGGGGGCTGCGGCAGCAGCAGGACTTCCTCGATGAGCGGCGTCCCCGCCACCGCCTCCAGTGCGATCTCCGTGCCTGCCTTGAGGTCGAGAGGCTTGTCGGTGAAGAACAGGCACTCGCGGTTGTTCTGCTCGCCCGCGACCGCCATGCCCGCTTCCTTGCCGCCGACGCTCAGCACGATGTTCTTGCGCCCGCCGGACTGGTAGGTGATGAAGCCCACGTGCAGCTTGCCTGCCCGCGGCGCCTTCACGGTGATGGTGTGCGGAGTGCGGCCCACGCACATGACGTGCCGGTTCACATACTCCGTCTGGATGTTGAGCTCATAGCCGCTCAGCGTCCCCTCCCACGGGTGCAGGACGGTGGTCTTGGGGTCCTGCTTGAGGCGTTCGAGCAGGCGGAAGCCCCAGGTCACCTGCATGTTGCGGCTGGCGGTCAGGTCCTGCGGGCCGATGATCTTGGCGCGGGGGCTGTCGCCGGCCACGGCGAACTTCGTCAGGCCGATGCTGTCCATGCCCTTGTACGGGTCGCGCGTCTCGGTCAGCACCTGGAAGGCGCCCACGGCCTCGCCCTCCTGCTGCTGGATGTTCACATCGGCGCACAGGTACAGGCTCTTGCCCAGCATGGCCGCCCGCAGCGGCTCAGGGGTCTCCTTGCCGTCGGCGGCGAAGGCGCGCAGGCCGGCCGAGCCCTGGCCGTACACGAGCATGTACTCGCAGCCCATGTCCGACCGCCCGGTGGCCTTGCTGTCATCGCCGTACAGGTAGATGATGAAGCCGCCCTTGTCACAGGCGCAGGTGTCGGCGAAGTCCACGCGCCACAGGTAGCGGTTGCCGGCTACATTGCCCACGGACACGGCGACCACGTCAAGCCCGGGCGTGTAGTTGTCCTTGCCGCAGCCATCGCCTTCGGCCTTCGTCTTGTCGGTCGCCACCAGCGTGAGCTGTTCGGCGAAGTTGGGGTCGGTGGCAAGCTGCTTCTCGATGGCATCGGGCACGCCGTCGCCATCGGTGTCGGCGTTCTGGGCGCACAGCGGCACGCACAGGCACAGAGCCAGCAGCAGCACGGGCAAGAGCATTCGCATGGGGTCGACCTCCACAGGTATCGCGTGGGTCTCTTCCTCCGCCGGTCGCCCCGGACCTGCGCGCGTCCCCGCGGCAGGTGCGGCCCCCTCGGCGCGGGAATGCGTTCTCAACATGCTCAGAACGGACACGGGTACTGACCCCATGGTTGCCTTCCTCCTCGTCGCGTCGGTCGCGATGCTCCTGCTGTGCTGCCAGGTGTCGGCTCAACCCGCCCTGTGGTTCGCGCAGGAGGACCTCCCGCGCCTGGAGGCCGCCGCGGCCGCCGAGCCCGAGGCGGCTGTCTGGCGCGCGCTGCTGGCGCAGGCCGAGGGCTACTGCACTCCCGGTTCGGGGCAGTACGCGACGCCCGAGCAGGTCGCCCAGCGGCCCGCCGGCGACAAGCGCGTGCAGATCCTGGGGCACTTCTTCGGCCGGCGGCTGACGGACTGGATGGAGGCCCTCGGGTTCGCCTACCAGTTGACCGGCGATGAGCGCTTCGCCCGCCACGGGGTGCTGCTCCTGACGACGGCGGCGGCGCAGCTGCCCGTGACCGATCCCGACATCGCCAAGGGCTTCGCCGGAGCCCGCGGGGACATCATGCGCGGTCTGGCCGTGGGCTATGACTGGCTGGGGGAGGCCATGACGCCCGAGCAGAAGGCGGCATGGGCGGAGACGGCGGCGGGCTATGTGCGCAACATCGTCGCCGAGGCCACGGGGGAGAAAGTCTGGTGGCGGCCGTACCACAACTTCATGGGTGTGGCCATGGGCGCGGCCGGGCTGCTGGCGCTGGAGCTACGCCCCCTCTACCCGCAGGAGGCCCCCGGCTGGCTGGCGACCTGCACCAACATGGTCGGCCAGTGGCTCGATGAGGGCTGGGACGCGCAGGGCGCGTACTCCGAGGGCACGATGTACGGCCAGTATGGCCTGAGCAACGCCATCCGCTTCGCCGATGCGCTCAAGCGCAGCGGAGGCCCGGACCTGCTCCAGCGCCCGCATGTAAAGCAGATCCCGGACTTCTACGCCCTGTCGCTGCTCCCCGGCGAGCGGGTCTTCGAGGCGCGCAATGACGCCAACTACAGCAGCCTCGACGATCCGACCATGATACGCCTCGCGACGGCGCTCGATAGCGGCGTCGCCAGTTGGCTGTGGCAGTCCTCCGGCGGCGGGACCTCCCCCTTCCGCCTCATCTGGAGCAACCGCGTCGCCCCGACCGCCCCGTCCACCGCCGAGCCGCCAGGCAGCCACTTTCCGGGCCGGGGCCTGTGCATCTGGCGCACGGGCTGGGGGCAGGGGGATGTCATGTTGTCGGTCGAGGCCGGGCCGTTCCACGCCGTCACCCACAACCAGGGCGACAAGGGGAGCTTCACGCTGTACGGCCTGGGCCAGCGGTGGGCGATTGACTCTGGCTATGGCAACAACCGCCAGCCGGGCGGGCGCGACTCGACCATGGCTCACAACTGTGTGCTGATTGACGGCGAGGGGCAGGCGCCCTCGGGTGCAGGGGCCGGGACGAACGGCCAGATCGTCGCCTATGAGAACACGGCGACCTGTGGCTATGCCCTCGCCGACGCGACCGAAGCCTACAATCACAACGCCGGCGGGCAGCCCGGCGTGGGTGTGGAACGCGCCCGCCGCCACGTGTGCTTCGTGCGCCCCTCCGGCGGGGCCGCGGCGTACGGCGTGGTCTGCGATGACATCCGCAAGGACGCCGCCAGCCATGAGTACACGTGGCTGCTGCACCTGCCGGCCGACATGCGCGTCGAGACCCAGCCCGACGGCGCCGTCATCACCCCCGGCAGCGCCTTCGCGCACAGCTACATCGAGACGCCGCTGCAGGCCGAGGGGCGCGGGGCGGCAGCCTGGACGTTCGAGGCGCCCGAGGCGGGCGACTACGTGCTCTGGGCGCGAGTCCGCGCGACGGGGGAGGAACTCGGCAAGTCCGATTCCTTCTTCGTCCAGATGGACGAGGGGCAGCCGACCGACTGGCACATGCCCGGCGGGCAGGAATGGACGTGGGGCAAGGTAGCCGCCGGAGTGGCGCAGCAGCCCCTGAGCTACCGCCTGACCGCGGGCCGGCACACGCTGCGGTTCCTCACGCGCGAGACCGGCGCGCAGGTCTCCGAGGCGGCACTGACCACGAACACGCAGGCCGCGCCACCGTTCGCCGCCGGGACGCCGGCGATCCCTCTCCCGGTCGAGACGGCATCAGTCACGCCGCCGATGCGGCTCACCACTGTCCCTGGCGATCCGAAGGCCCCGCACATGAGACTATGGCTCACGGCGGCGGCGCCCGTGCGCTATGCAGTGGACAGCTACGACGGCCACCAGCGCCTCAAGGCGATCGTGTCGTCAGTGCAGCCGGACTTCGCGGCGGTGCTGCTGCCGCTGCCAGCGGGCACGGTGGAGCCGCAGGTGCGCGTTGAGCGCACGGCCGAGGCGCTGGTGATGCGGCTGCAGTGGCCGGGACGACATGACGAGATCCGCTGGCCGACCGCGGGGGACCGACGGCCCATTGTGACGGTCGGGATCCCCTGAGCATCGCCCTGTGAGGTGACGGACGTGAACCGCTTCTGCCTGCTCGCGCTGCTGGTGCTGACCCCCCTTGTGGCCCACGCCGACGACCCCATCGCCAACGCCTCCTTCGCCGACGGCCTGAAGGGCTGGGAGACGTGGCTCGAGGCGGCGGAGGCCAAACCCCCGGTCACGGTGGACCATGCGGTCTTCCGCGGCGCGGACATGGCCTCGCTGGCGATGAAGGCGGAGACCGGCAGGCGCGGCCTGCTGCTGCAGACGGCCCTGCCGCGCGATCCGCAGGTCAGCAAGTACCGCTTCACGCTGTGGGTGAAGTGCCGCAACCTGGGGCCGGACTGGATCATCCGCGCCGCGCTGATGGCGGCGAAGGACAAGACGGTCATCAAGTGGCTACAGAACAGCCACTTCACCCAGCGCGGACGGACAATGGACTGGACACCGTGGTCGCTGGAGGCAGTCGTGCCGCCGGAGGCGACCCACCTGGCCATCTGCCTGGGCCTCTGGACCGACGACAAGCTGAAGGCCAACCCGCCGGAGGGCGGCGGGACGGTGTGGTTCGACGACCTCGCCCTGTCGCCCGTCGGGGCGCCGACAGCCCCGACCGCAGCCCCGGCGCCTGCGCCGACCGGGCTCCAACTGGAGCGCCTCTTCCCCATTGGCGAGCGCGGCCTCTTCCAGCCCGGGCAGCCCCTGCAGCTCATGCTCAGCGGGCAGTGCACTGCCCCGACGCCGGTGGAGTATGGCCTTCAGGTGCGCCTGGTGGACTTCTTCGGCCAGCCTGCGGGGGCCAAGTCGTTCCATGTGCGGGCCGAGCCCGGCAAGCCCGTACGCGAGACCCTCGACCTCCCCGCCGCCGACCGCCTGGGCTGGCTGCGCGTGGAGACCACCTGTACTCATGACGGCAAGGCGGCCGTCGGCCCGCAGACCTCCCTCTGCGTCGTGCAGCCCGTGGAGCGCCGCGACGACTACTTCGCCGCGGACGTGAACGGCCAGGAGGCCGAACTCGTCCCGGCGATGCGCACCATCGGCGTGTCTGCCCGCAAGATAGGGGGCACGATCCGCTGGGTGCCCATGGACCAGCGGGGCGACCTGGTGAAGTACTGGCAGAACGAGATCACGACCGGCCGCACCGCGGTCTACTGGAAGTCGGACCTGACCCTCATCGGCAACATCTTCATCGGCGGGGAGTTCATGGACCCGCAATGGAAGGCGACCATCGAAGAACGCCGCCAGCAGGGCCTGTTCCCCTACCCGGACGCCTTCTTCCAGCAGTTCGGCGACTTCGTCGAGGCCGAGGCCACCGTGTTCAAGCCCCGGGTGAAGGTGTGGGTGCTGTCCGAGGAGATTGACGGGACGGTCGGGGTGCCCGACCTGCTCAGCGGCAGCCCCTCGGCCGAGGTCATGCGCTATGTGCTCATGTGCCGCATCGCGTACCAGCGCCTCAAGCAGGTCAACCCCGAGAACCAGGTCATCGGCCTGGCGGTATCAAGCGACTTCAACCAGACCCCGAGCTACCCGATGGTGCGGCGGCTGCTGGCGGACCTGCGCGACTACACGGACGTCATCGGTCCGGACCTGTACACCGACTCGTGGAACTGGGTCGTTCAGCCCAGCCGCGGGCCGGAGGCCGGCGAGATGCGCAGCAAGCTGCTCGACACGCTCGCCCTGCAGGCGTCGCTGCACAAGGCCACCGTCACGACCATCTCCGAGCGTGGCTATGGGTTGGCCCTGCATCTGCCCCCCACCGACCCGCTGGAGAAGCTGCAGGCCGACCTCACCGCCCGCAGCCTCATCATCGGCAAATCCTTGCCGCAGGTGCAGTTCTACGCCCTGCACATGTTCTGCGGCAGTGGCGGCTGGTGGGAGAGCACCGGCAAGGTGTCCACGGACGCCAACCCGCAGATAGACCTGGGCCTGTGGCGGTCGTGGTACGAGAAGGGCGGGAAGGTCTGGTACCGGCCGCGCAGCGCCGTCGCGGCGTATGCGACGGTCGCCCGGATGCTCGGCGGCAGCACGGCCTGCACCGAGGTCCTGCCCGAGCAGGGCATCTACAGCTATGTCTTCACCTGCCCGGACCGCACGGTTGCGGCGCTCTGGACGACCGACGCCCAGTCCTGCGCCATGCAACTCGATCTGCCGGCGGAGGTCGAGTGTGTGGACCTGATGGGCAATGCCCGGAAGCTCGCGAAGGGGCCGGCGCAGGTGGCGCTCAGCAGCTCCCCCGTGTTCCTGCGAGTGGCCGCGCCGCCCGAGGTGATAGCGGAGATGTTGCGCAAGGCGACGTTCCCGGCGCGGTCGTCGCTCAAGGCCGAGGCGCGCCTGGCCGATCTGAACACCGCGGTCGTGGACCTGGTGAACCAGTCGGCACAGCCGGTGTCGGTGGAGGTGCGAGTCACCAAGGTGGCGGGGGCAGTCGCGGCCACACCGACCTTGCGGGGTGAGGTCCCTGGCAGTGGAAAGCAGAGCCTGCGCGTGCCCCTGCAGCAAGTGCAACTGGCGCGCCTGGGGGAGCTGCAGGCGACCATTCACGCCGGCGCGCAGGCGCTGCCCGTGGTGGCGGATCTGTCGGCGCGGGCCGTGCCGGCAGTCGGCGGGGCCGTGAAGGTGGATGGCGACCTGGCCGAATGGGCGAAGCTGCCGCCGCTTGCGCTTGACTCGGCAGACGCCCTGATGCCGTCGCGCGAGGTGATGGCCCGGGGCCTGTGGACGGGGCCGGATGACCTGAGCGTGACGGCCTGGCTGGGATGGGATGAGCGCGCCCTGTACGTGGCGGCCCGCGTGCGCGACGACGCCCACGTGCAACGCCAGTCGGGCGACAAGATGTGGATGGATGATTGCTTCCAGTTCGCGCTGGACATGGTCAACGACGCGCTCTCGCCGGCCGTCGCCGGGCGCAGTGGCTATGACGCCAACGACTACAACTTCGGGGCGGGGCTGACGGGCGATAGCCCGAGCCTGTACTGCTTCGTGGAGCGCGGCGCGACGGAGCCTCAGGGCCCGCGTTCATACCCGGTAGCCGTCAGGCGCGTCCGGGGCGAGACCGTGTACGAGTTGGCGCTGCCGTGGGAGGCGCTGAGGGTCCAGCCGCGGCCGGGCTTGGTGTTCGCCCTGAGCTTCGTCGTGTTCGATGTGGATACCCCCGAGGAACGACAGGCCAGCTACTGGATGGGCCTCACGCCGGGCATCGCGGGCGGGCAGGACCCGTCGCAGTACCGGACGTTCGTGCTGACGCGCTGAAGGGTCTGCGGGCGAGGCACGCAGGTCCGGCGAGTCCAGAACGCCCGGTGGGGCAGGTCTGGCTGGAACACACAGCAGGAAGGACGCAACACAAGGGCGAATGGCGCGTGGTTGTGCTACGAATACCGGCCCAGGAGGGTTTGTCTCATGCGACGTGTGGGCTTTACGCTGATTGAACTGCTGGTCGTCATCGCCATCATCGCCATCCTGGCGGCGATCCTCTTCCCCGTCTTCGCCAAGGCCCGTGAGAAGGCGCGGCAGACAAGCTGTCTGTCCAACATGCGGCAGATCGGGAACGCCACGCTGATGTACTGCAGTGACTACGACGGGCGTTGGTGCCCGTCGCCGACCGTACGGGCCGATGCGGTGGGCTGGAGCGTGACCCTCGCGGCGCTGGCTCCGCAGGCGCAGATCCAGCCGTACGTCAAGAACATCCAGGTGCACACCTGTCCGTCGCGGACGGAGGCGAACGGCTGGAGTTCCGGCGGCCACGCGATGTACGGCAGCGCCGCGTATCCCGACGAGTTCCTGGGCCTGGGCCTCGGCTACGGGCCGGGCCAGTACTCCAACCCGCCGGTGCACGTCGAGGCGCTCGACCGTCCGGCCGAAGTCGTCGCGTGGGCGGACACGACGTACCCGACGTCGCTGGGCGCCGACCGCTGCTTCGCCTATCCGCGCCTCAAGTACCCCAATGCCTGCCACTACGAGAGCTACATCGGCACCGCCGACTATACCGCCCACAACGGCGGCAGCAACGTGGCCTTCTTCGATGGCCACGCCAAGTGGCTGGCGGCGTCCACAATCATGGGGACGTACTGAGCGGACCGACGGGGCTGCTACGGCGAAGGGGGTGGGGTCGGCCGGGCCCAGGCCAGCCGGCCCTCCAGCACATCCACGACCCGCTGGGCGGCCGGCTGGACATTGGTGCGGTCGGCGCCCTTGAGCGTCAGCGGCAGCAGGTACTCGTAGCGCAGGAAGTACAGGAAGCGCGTGATGAGGTCCTCGTCCACGGGCTGGTCCACCAGCTCGGGCAGGACATCGGCGAGGTCCTCGTCGGCGCGCACATGCCGCGCCACGCCGGGCACGTTGTATAGCGCCCTACCCAGTGTTGCCACCGGCCGCATGTTCAGCAGCGCCTCCACCCCCACCGACGAGTTCAGCGTCACCACCGCCCGGGCGCTCCCCACGATCTCACTCACCGGCGTCGTCCGCAGGAAGCGCACCTGCGGCATGGAGGCGCGCAGCGCGCCGTAGTCAATGCGCCCGTAGTCCGATGGGTGTTCCTTGACCACCAGTGCCAGGCTGTCGCCCGTCCGGGCGTTGTACGCTTCCACCTGCTGTGCGGTGTAGCGCATCGCGTCGGCGACGGTGTCGAAGCGCGGCGAGAAGACCAGCACCTGGCTGTCGTCATGTACCTGCATCGGGAAGAGGACGAAGCGCTCGGGCAGCGGCTTGGCGTCGTCGAGGTCATCCTGACCCGTGGCGGACGTCTTGCGCAGCGGGCGCTGCTGCAGGCGCGTACCCAGTAGCTCCTGCGTGCGGGCCGGGTCGAGGGTCAGTGCGCGGTAGGCTTCCGGCGGCCAGTCGGTGATGCTGCTCTCGGCGTTGATGCCGCCGGGGTCCATCGCCATGGTGCCCGGGAAGGGCCCGTTCTCGCAGATGATGGCATGACGGCCCAGTGAATGCGCCGCCGCCGCGGCTGCCGCCAGCGGAACGCGGAAGGCGCTCCACATGACCACCGCGTCGTAGCCTTCCAGGGCGCGCCGCATGACGTCGTACCACGCAGCCGCCACGCGCGAGAGCCACTGGGAGAACTGCGCGGCATCGGCGGTGCGCCGGACACAGGCCATGCGCGTGGCCTCGAAGCGTGTGATGCGCTCCAGCAACTCGGGCGCGAGGACGCGATGACGGCGCAGGCGCAGCAACTGCGTCGGTGGGATGAACTCCCAGACGCCGCGGCAGCGATGCCCGAGGCCCTCGGGCAAGGCCCCCCCCATCAGCCGGAACAGGTGGCATTGGTGGCCCCAATGCCACACGAAGAGCACTTTGCGGTGCGTGGACATGAGCGGGTGGGCGTCAGGAGGCGTGGAACTGGGTGACATCTGAGATGCAGCTTCCGTAGGCGTGTTCTGTGCGGAGCGATGGTTCCTTCGCCGTCGCCCGTGTCTTCTCCTCGCGTCGCGCCCGCTTCACTACCCACGCCGTCTGAAGCAGGACCGTCTCACTCCGGCAACGAAATGCCTCGGCGCCGTGCCGAACGCTCCCTGTGAGGATGCCATGAAGCGACGCGGTCTACTGTTGGCTGTCGGTTGGCTGGCGATGCTCTCGCCTGCCCTGGCTGTTGAGCCCGCCGAGGTGGCACTGTATGAGTGCCGACGCTGCGCCACGCCCCCCGTGATGGACGGGCGCCTCGACGACCCCTGCTATGCCTCTCTCCCCGTGATGGACCAGTTCTACAAGTACTGGAGCCCGGCGCCGCTGCCTCCGCCCCTGCGCACCGAGGCACGCTTGTGCTACGACGACCGGGGCCTGTACATGGGTGTCACCATGTTCGAGGACCAGCTCGACCGGGTGAAGGCGGAGGTCACCGGTCGGGACAACCCCGAGACGTGGCACGACGACTGCGTCGAGATCATGGCGGACCCGCACAACACCGGGAGCAGCTACTTCAAGTTCACGACCAACCTCAATGCCGTCCGACATGACCAGAAGGCCGCGAACCTGGTGCTGGACGACGGCTGGAGCGTCGAGGGCTGGCAGGTGAAGACCTCGCGCGGGGACGGGGCCTGGTGCATCGAGTTCTTCCTGCCCTGGAGCGACGTGGACGCGCAGCCGCGCGAGGGAGACGTCTGGTCGTTTGACCTGGTGCGCTACGGCTGGGCCACGGGCGCCTTCAAGGGTGTGAGTTGGTCACTGGGCGGCGCGGGGGCGGCCCCGGCCAAGTTCGGCTACCTGTACTTTGGCCCGCTGCAGCCGCTGTCAGACAGCAAGCTCCAGCGTCTGGCGAAGATCATCCGCCCGACCAAGGGCGACAGTTTCCGGTTCATCATGCCGCCTACGGTCTACACCCGCCTGCCGACCGGCCAGTGGCTCCGTCAGGACGTGACGACCTGGCTCAGCGATGGCCGGAAGCGCGTGAACGACGAGCTGACCCAGGCGCAGGCGGCGCTGCTGGCCATACCGGCCGGCCCGGATCGCGAGCGCCTGAGCAAGGCCTACGCGGCAGTAGCGATGCAGACGCCAGACGCGACGCAGGGCGAGGAGACGCCGATCCGGCCGGCAGAGGCGGTCCTGTTCCACTACGACTTCCTGCGGCTCGCGCGACAGGCCGCCGAGGTCAAGTGGGAGGCCCGCGTCTGGGAGTTGGTCAGTGCGTCTGGGAAGTGAGCCTAGACGGTCGGCTTCCGTAGAAGCATCTCACGGCGTGGACCAACACAGGAGAGCCCATCATGGACACCCGACGCAGCGCCATCATCCTCGCTGTGCTGGCGGTCTGTTCGCTTGCCCACGCCCGTCACAACGGCGACTACCTGCGCCAGGTGACGACGCGGCTGCAGACGCCCCACGTGGACGTTGTGCCCCGCTACGCGCCCGGCCAGCCCCACGTGCTGTTCATCACGCCGCGCACGTTCGCCCCGCGCGAGATCGTCGAGCTATGGCAGCGCTTCGACCTGGACTTCGACGCCTTCACCACGGCGCACTCCGGGCTGATGTCCTTTGAGTCCGACGCGGGGGCCGCGCCCTATGACCTGGCGGTCGAGGGCACCAGCATCGAGGAGAAGACCTCCGAACTCCTTGGCCTGCTCGCCAAGCCCCACGAGGCCTTCGTGATGGCCAACGCCTCCCTGGACATGCTGCCCAAGGAGGCCCAGTACCGGCTGCTCAAGCAGGTGAACGACGGCGCCGGGCTGCTGTTCACGTACGGCCGGATGACGCGGCTGCCGATCTTCAAGCAGCCCCTGGCCGACGGCCGCGAGCAGATCACCCAGGGCGTGCCACTGGCCGCCACGGACTTCTTCGCCCGCGAGGACGTCCGCAAGGCCCTGCGCGTCCAGGCCGACAGCGACATCCCCGGCAAGGTCGTGGAGACGTACCGCTTCGGCCAGGGGCGGATCGCCGTGCTCACGTGGGGTAGCGGCTCGGGCACGTACTATGGCGGCCACGGCCTCACCCCCCCGGAAGCCTACTCGCTGCACTGGGCCGCCGACTACGACACCTTCCTCTCGCTCGTCTACCGCGCGCTGCTGTGGACCGTGGGCAGCAGGCAGCCGGCCGTGCAGTTCACGGGCCTGCCCGCCGGCGGCACGGTCTATCCGCGCGACAGCCTGCCGCAGCAGATCCCGCTCACCCTCAAGGCCGACAAGCCGCTGACCGGCAAGCTGACCGTCACGGTCCGCGATCACACCAGTGCCGTCGAGGGCCGGCAGGAACTGCCGCTCAAGCTCACCGCCGGCGACAACACCGTCAGTCTGGCGCTCCCCAAGGTGAAGGCCGGACGGCACTTCCTGGACCTGGCCGTCGTGTCGCCGCAGGGGGTCGAGCAGTGGGGCACGGTGTGGTGTGAGGTGACGGCCCCGGTCACGATGGCACAGTTCGGTGCGGCTAGCGAGTTCTGCGAGCAAGGGCAGGCCCCGGCGCTCACGGCCACGCTGTCAGCCCCCGCGCCGCCACAGGCCACGATCCGCCTCTCCCTCACCGACACCAACGACCGGCTCTACCTGCTGCGTGCCGTGCCCGTCCCGGCCGGGCAGACGACGGTGAGCCTCGGCCAGGCCGATCTCGCCGGCGCGACCACCATCGCCAGCCGCCTGCACGGCGTGTTCCTTGTCGCCGGGCAGCCCGTGGACGCGCAGGACCAGTTCCTCTTCGTGCCGCGCCGCCAGAGCGACCAGTTCCGCTCCGTCATCTGGGGCGCGGGCGGCGACAGCGGCCTCACCTGGCTGGCCATGCGCCAACTCCGCGCCGCCGGCTTCACCTATCACCTGTCGCACCCCTCGGCCTCGGGCAGCGTCGAGCGCCTCATGGCCCTGTGCGACCTGCCCCTGGTCTGCTACGCCTATCGCGTCATGGGCGGGGCCGATGACAGGGGCTGGCGCAAGGACCACTGGGTCAAGGATGTCGAGGACGGCTGCGTCTACAACCCGGAGTTGCAGCAGAAGGCCAGCGCGTCGGTGCTGGGGCGCATCAAGAACGTGATCCCCTATGGCGTCAGCCTCTACAGCCTCGGCGACGAGAACTACTTTGACTATGAGTCGGGCTTCTCCCCCGTGGGCCTGCAGTCGTTCCGGGCGATGCTCCAGCGCAAGCACGGGACGCTGCAGCAGCTCAACGCCACGTGGGGGACGCAGTTCGCCAGTTGGGACGAGGTCAAGCCGCTGCCGACAGCGGACGCGATCAAGCAGGGCCAGTGGCCCGCGGTCCATGACCACATGAGCTTCAACGAGCAGGAGTACGCCTTCTACCATCACTTCCTGCGCGAGGAGATACGCAAGGCCGACCCGGGGGCGTGGGTCGGGGCGGAGGGCTCCGTGCCGGGCGACCTGGAGGAGACGGTCGCGGGCCTGGAGATCTGGGGTCCGTACTCGGACAAGCGCGGCAATGAGCTGCTGCGGTCGCTGGTGTCACCGCAGGTGGTGCGGGGGAACTGGTGGGGGGGCTACGTGGGCTCGCACGGAGGCCGCGCCGGGGCAGACATCCTGTGGCGACAGCTCATCAGCGGGGCGGTCAACACCAGCCTCTACTTCGCCGCCGTCGGTTCCGAGGGGCTGTTCGCGAGCGAGCTGAGCTACGCCGACTACTTTGACAAGATGCTGCCGGAGCTACGCGAGATCTACGGCGGCATCGGCCAGCTCTTCGCTGCCGGCCGCGTGCCGGATGATGGAATCGCCATCCACTGGTCCCAGGTGAGCGAGCACGCCGCGAGGATGTTCACTGGTGTGGGCACCCCGGCGGCCTCGCAAGGCAACCTGCTGGCGCTGCTGGACCGCTGCGGCTTCGGCTATCGCTTCGTCACTACGAAGACGATCGGCCAGGGGACGCTCGACCAGGGCGTGCGCGTGCTCTTCCTGCCGTGCTCGCAGGCGCTGTCGGATGATGAAGTGAAGCGGATCACTGCCTTCGTGGACGCCGGCGGGCTGCTGGTCGCCGATGTCGGCGCGGGCCTGATGGACGGCAACTGCAAGCCGAAGTGGAAGGCCGGCGGGGCCTGGGAGGGGCAACTGGATGCCCTGCTGGGCGTCACCCGCAAGGGCGACCCGCAGTCCCAGCAGACCCCGGCCAGCCAGACCTTCGACCTCGGCGGCGCGAAGCTACCGCTGCGCGACTTCCCCTTCCGGCCGGACAGCTCGGTCGTGGCGCAGTCAACGGCACAGATCGGGGACACGCCGATCTTCCTGCTGCGCAGCCACGGCAAGGGGCGCGTGGTGTTCCTGAACTTCACCTTCCCCAATGCCGAGCATCCCGATGCCGTCCCCTTCTGCCGCGACCTGCTGGCAGCGCTGCAGGTCGCGCCGCGCTGCCATCTGACCGAGAGCAAGGGCTACCTGGCGCGGCGGTTCGTCCAGGGCGGCCTGGAGCTGATCGGCGTGGCGCGCGAGGGCAAGAACGCCCCCGACACGACGCTGCAGTTGGCCCAGCCCGCGTATGTCTACGACGTGCGCGCGGGGAAGGCGCTGGGCAAGCTGACCAGTGTGGCCCTGTCGGCCGGTGGACCGCCGGTGCGCGTTTTCGCGTTGCTGCCGACTCCGGCCAAGGCCCCGACCGTGGCGTCCCCGGCCGCCGCGGCACGTGGCAGCGTCACGAAGCTCGCGCTCACGCTACCTGGCGCCGCCGCAGGACGACTTGTGCGTCTGCAAGCCCTGCGGCCCGACGGCGCCGAGGCCATGCCCTACCGCGCCTATGTGACCATGCCCGGCCCGCAGGCCACGGCCCGGCTGCCGTGGGCCTACAGCGACCCGGCCGGGGCCTGGACCGTGCGCGTCACGGACGTGGCGACCGGGCAGAGCGGGACGTGTAGGGTGACGGTGCGTTAGGCGGCAAAGCGACGCACGGGGTGCCACGGCCAGGCCCCCTGGCCGTCCAGGGCATGGTCCAGGCACTGCCAGCCCTGCTGGCAGTGGCACCCGTGGCAGACTACGCGGCGGGGTCCCCGTCGGGCCACGCCCGACACCCAGCCCTGGTTCGGAGGCCGACGAGCATGTGGCTGCCTATGCTGCTGATGGCTGCGCTGGCGTCTGTGGCCGTGCCGGCGTCTGCCCAGGACGAGGTCGTGGCGACGGTCAAGGAGGAGCGCCTTCCGGAGAAGGACGCCGGCCGCGAGGGGCTGCAGTTGGTCAAGCGCTCCCTCACGCTGGGCAATGCCGCCTTCCGCTATCAGCAACTGGTGGACCCGGCGCAGCAAGACAAGCCCGTCGTCCAGCGCTACGGCGACTACGCTCTCGGCTGCGACTTCCCGCGCGGCTCGTGGAATTGGGACCTGGAGTACTTCCTGAACGTCACGGTGGCGCGCCCGGGCGACAAGCCGTTCGTCGCCAACCGCGCGCTCCTGCAAGAGAGCATCACCATCCTGCAGCAGGGCCAGCGCGGTGTGGCCGACATGGTGTGGCCCCTGCCCGCCACCGCCACGCGGCCTCAGCCTGGCTGCCTCGCCGTGCGGTTCGTGAAGCTCCCGGACGACCCCGCCTGGATGACCGTGCGGGTCAGCATCGAGGGCGAGCCGGACACGAAGCTCACGCAGATCGAGCTGCACTCGTATCCCACCGTCACCAGCGGCCCGCCCGAACGCCAGCGGTGGGCGGCGACGCCGACGCGGACGATGCAGATGGGCAAGCCCGTGCCACTGGACCCCGCGCAGGAGTGGGCCGTGCTCATGCACAACCGCTTCGCCCACGAGGACGGCGGCTCGCTGCTGGTCATGGACCCCGACCAAGTGACGAGCGCCGACATCGGCGGCGTGTACCCCATCGCGGTGCGCATGGCCCTCAAGCCGCTGTCGGCGGCGACCTTCGCCATGGGCTACTTCTGGGACACGCCCTACCCGCAGGCCATCGCCGCCTTCATGCCGGAGGCGCCGGCCCGTCTGAAGCGCCTGCGGGCGACGGACTGGAGTGTGCCGGTGGACCTGGCGCGCTGGCAGCGGGAGCAGGCGGAGGTGGCCGAGGTCCTGGCCCTCGCCGGGGCCGCGGCGGGCGACCGTGCGGCCCGGTGGCACCAACTGCAGGTGGACATGGCGGTCACCATCGCCGCGCTGCAACAGCCCCAACCCGACCCCGCGGCCTACCGCCGTTTCGTGTCGCTCAGCCGTCAGGCGGCCGACCTGAAGACTGCCCTGTATGACCCGGCGCTACAGGCGCTGATCAAGCAAGCAACACAGTAGCCCCTCCAGGGGCGCCGTCTCGCCACGAGGTGCGATATGTCCCGATGGCTCATTCCGCTCGTTCTGGTCGCCTCACCGTTGCTCGCCCAGACCAACCAGGCCATCGCTGACTTCGAGCAGCCCGACCTGAAGGGCTGGTCCACGAGCATGTCGCCCGAGTACTACAGGGGTAACACGGGCCAGCAGGGCCTGCAGGTGGTGAAGGACGCCGAGCGCGGCAACGTGTTGGCGGCGGACGTGCGCTTTGTGGATGCGGGCAAGTCGGAGCCCTGCTTCATCACCTATCAGCTCCCCAAGCCCCTGCCCCTGGCGTACCTGCGGACGGTGAGCTTCTGGTACAAGCTGGCCCTCGCCCCCACCCCCTCTCCCAGTGGGAGAGGGGTGCCCGAAGGGCGGGGTGAGGGGCTCGAGAGCTTCAAGGTCCGCCTCCGCACCTCGGACACCAGCTTCAACGACTATGATGTCACGCCCGTCTTCGGCAAGTGGCAGCACTGCGTGATTGACACCAAGACCGGCGGGAACCTGGTCAATGTGTGGGGGAAGGTCTTCGGGGAGGTCAAGCAGCTCACGTTCCGCCTCGATGACATTGACAACCGCAACACGCAGTTCACGCTGCTGGTGGACGACGTCGTCGCCTCGGTCGCCGAGCCGACGGAACAGGCCTACACCCCGCAGCCCCTCCGCCTTCAGCGCGATGACCGGCTGGACGTGCTGCTCATCCACCATGCCGCCGCGAGTGCCTCGACGTACTGGCTCGACCCCGCCTGGCGCACGCTGGACCCGCAGTTTCGCCTGCGCTCGTATCCCTTCAAGGGGCTGCACTTCGGCCTCGACCTCTTCGGCTTCCCGCCGAAGCTCGAGGGGCTGCTGAACACCGACCTCATCGTGCTGGTGGATGTGGACCCGTTCACCATGACCCCCGAGCAGGCAGCCTGGCTGGCCGACCTGACCTACTCGGGCACGGGGCTGGTGTTCTTCGCCGGCGGCAACACGCTGGCCAACAGCAAGGGCTTCAAGCGTCCGCTGGCCGACGTGCTGCCGGTGACCTTCAAGGCCGGCGATCCGCAGTACGTCTCGCGCAAGGTCAGCCTCGGCACGCCGCACTTCGTGAGCCAGGGCCTGGACCCGTCTGGCCTGGGTCTGGCGTCCACGGTGCAGAAGCTCACGCCCAGGGAGGGCGCGACGGTGGTGCTGAAGGGCGACGACCGACCGCTGGTGACCGTCGGCGAGTTCGGCCAAGGCCGCGTCGCCATCATCAACGCCCAGCCGAACCTGGACCGGGACGACGACCTGTTCGCCTCCCCCGCCGGGCCGGCGCTGGTGCAGAGGACCCTCCAGTGGGTCCTCCACCGCGAGACGCAGCAGCTTGCGGCCATGCCCGCCGAGCGGGACCTGCCGCCCGCCACGCCGCCCCAGCCATCCACGCTCAACCGCACGGACTTCTTCCCCCTCATCACGATGGTCGGCGGGGCGTCCTCGGGGCACTACCTGAGCGAGACGGACCTGCGTCGGGAGGTGGAGAAGGTCAAGGCCGCCGGCTTCAATACCGTGGCTGTCGGCGGGCTCAGCGGCCTGACCCGGCCGCAGGACAAGCCCTCCGCCGGCACCCGCAACATCTGGGCCCTGCAGCGCCTGGCGCGTGAGATGGGCCTGGCGACCATCTTCGAGTACACGAGCTTCAACCGCGTCTCGGGGGCCGAGCCAAACAAGCCCTGCGTCTTCAGCCCCGAATACCCGCAGGCCCTCGCGGACAAGCTCAACCCGCAGATTGACGTGGCCCAGCGCACGCCGAACCTCCTGTCGGTCAAGATCCTCGACGAGCCGACCGTGAGCCCCAAGGCCATGGACTACTGCGAGCACTGCCAGCGCGTGTTCCGGGAGCGTTACGGCATTCCCCTGCGGAAGTTCGAGGAGATCCCGGCGGACGCCACGTACGAGCGTTGGGCCTTCGCGGATTTCGAGGGCTTCTACGTGGCCGAGGGCTACCGGCAGGCCTGGGAGCTGAAGCAGAAGTCCGGCGCGCAGTTCGACTTGCTCATCACGTACATGAGCACGGCGCTGGGCTATGGCCGCGGGATCAACGGCCAGGAGGACGGGCTGGACTGGGGCCGCTGGGCCGACCGCATGGACTTCGATGTCTACCCGTACTTCTACCCGGCCTCGCAGAAGATCCGCATGGTGCAGGCGGCCTGGTGCATGGCCTACATGCGGCAGCTCTCGCAACACCTGAAGAAGCCCTGGGGCTTCTATGTCGAGTTGGATGACCGCAACTGGCCCTTCCAGCAGAACCCCAGAGAAGCCAGCGCCGAATGCGCCTGCGAGGCCCTGCTGCACGGCGCGGACTATCTCAACAGCTTCATCCACCTGCCCTTCGCCACGGGCTGCGACTCGCGGCCGGAGCGGTGGGACTGGACCGCGCAGGAGCTGCGCAAGGTGAACGCCCTCGGCCCGTTGCTGACCAAGCTGGCGCGACAGCCCGCACCGGTGGCGTTCCTCTACCCCACGGCCCAGACGTTCGCCACCGACCAGGGCGCACCCAAACCGTACGCGTACGCCTGCGTGAGCCAGGGGTTCGGCAATGTGGATGTGCTGCCTGAGGAAGTGGCGCTCGAACAGAAGACGCTCAAGTACCGCGCCCTGTTGCTGCTCGGGTGTGACATCCTGCACGCCGACATGGCACCGCTGCTGCAGCAGTGGGTGCGGGAAGGCGGGACTCTCATCCTGGACAAGCTGCCGACCAAGAACCACAAGGGGGAGGCGCTGCAGTGGCCGGTGACGTTCGCCGACGGCGCGGCCGAGCCGCAATCACGAGCCCTGGGCAAGGGGCGCGTCGTGCTGCTCGGCTGCGACCCGGAAGCGGCCTATAAGGACGCCATCGAGAACGAGAAGCCGGCCGAGGCGGCGAAGCTGCGGGCACTGCTGGCGAAGCTGCTGGCGCCGGCCAAGCCGAGGGCGGTCGTGCTCGACAAGCCGGCGCAGATGGAGGTCGGGGTGCGCCAGAGCCGGGACATGGCGCTGGTGATCGTCGTCAACCACGATGCGAAGCCGAATGAGGGCACCGTCACGGTGCGCGACCTGGGCTTCAAGCCTGCCTGGGCGCAGTTTCTGTTCCAGGGGAAGAGCGGCATGGCCCCGGCAAAGCTGACCACCGCCGCAGGCGCGCACAGCTTCACGGTCAAGCTCCCGGCGCGGCAGGCGGCGTTGGTGCTGCTCGCGCCGAAGCAGCCGGCGGGGCTGCCGACGCTGGCGCAGTAGGCGGTGAGGCGCCCCTCCGGGGCTCAGCCTCGTGAGGGATCAAGAAGGCCGGCCGTGGACGGGGGCTACCGCCCCCGCCTAGACTGAGTCGGCCCTCCGGGCCTAACGGCAACGTCAGCCGCCTCTGCGCTGAGTCCACGAGGAACGGCGACGGGTGCGGGGCCGTCAGCGCCGGAGGCGCGGCTCACACCAGGCGGGGGGCGATAGCCCCCGTCACCCGGGCCCCCCTCATCCCCCTCCCCGTCGAGCCCCGGAGGGGCGCTTCACTAGCCCTTGAGCGTCGCCACGACCGTGACCCGGCCGGCCTCGCACGTCTCGTCCATGTTCGCCATGGCCACCTTCACGTACGGGACGTGGGCCGGCAGCGGAACCGTTTGCTGGCCCGCCCATACCTCGGTCTCTGCCAGCGGCACCGTGTCGAGGTGCAGGCCGTCCGCGCTGCCATACGCGGCGACGAGCAGCCCGTCCACCTCCCCGGCACACGTCACCGTCAGCGCCGCGGACTGCACATGCCCCAGGGCGAGCGGCGGGCAGGTCGCCAGGTCCGTCCTCTCTCCCGGTCCCAGCCGCTCGAGTGTGAGCACCGGCATTGTCACACAGAACGGCCGCTGCGTCGCCAGCACCTGCACCCCGAGGTCTTCATCCCCCGGCCGCGAGGCGTAACGGAGCGTGTGGTAGCAGTACACCAGCGGCGGCTCAATGAGGTGGTGCACTTCGGCGAAGGCCGTGGCGTCGGCGTTGTGCTCGCGGAGCGCCACCGGGCCGAGGTGCTTGTGGAAGTGCACGCCATCCTCGCTCCAGGCGTAGCCGATGCTCTCCTGGCTCTCGATGCGCACCGGGTGCAGCTTCGCCCCGCCGTAGAAGCAGTGGAACAGGCCGCCGTTGAAGCTGACCTCCGCCTCCGAGAAGCCCCCGTCGTCCCATTCGCCCCACTCGCCGGGCCGGAGGATGGGATTCGCCTCATGGGGCGTGTACGGTCCCTCGGGCCGCTCCGCGATGGCCAGCGAGAGCGGGCCGTAGTCCGGGCCGCGCGCCCCGATGGGGTACTCCGTGTACAGCCAGAACTGCCCGTCGCGCAGCACGACCCCGCCCACATAGCCGAAGCGCGGGAGGATGGGGTTGGCCGGGTGCTTGGTCCACGGTCCGAGCGGGGTGTCCGCCGTGGCCAGGCCCACGCTCCAGCGCTCCTCGCCCGGCGGGCCCTGCACGGCTTCCTGTGACGTGCCCGAGTACCACATCAGGTACTCCCCGGCGCCGCGACGGATCACGAAGGCGCAGGCGACATGCAGATCGTCCCAGGCGCCGGGCTCGCCCAGGCCCACCAGCGGGCCGGGGTGCTTGCGCCACGGGCCGAGCGGGTGGTCGGCGACGGCCGCGCCGATGCGGTAGCCGCCGCGCCAGTGCTCGGTGTCGGCGGCCACGCCGTGGTAGTAGAGCACATAGGTCAGGTTGTCCTTGAGCACATCGCAGCACTCGATGATGCGTCCGTCCCATTCCGTCGCGCCGCCGGGGCGCAGGATGGGGTTGGGGCCGGGGATCTGGATGAACGGCTCGTATGGTCGCACGCTGGCCTCCGCGGGTGTCGGTTCCACGCTATTCGGCGCGGCCACGACCGCACCTCTCGACGGGGGCAGGTCGCGACGCCGGCTATCCCGAAATGGCCTCGTTGAGGCCCCCATGCAGATCACCGCGCACATCCACGCACTACATGTTCCGTTCCAAGTCCCGCTGCCCACGGGCCCGCTGGAGCGTTTCGTCGTCGTGTATCTCGTCTACGGCGAGCACCGCGTCTGGCTGGTAGATGCGGGCGTGGCCGGCGCCGAGGGGCGCGTCTTTGACTACCTGCGCCAGACGGGCCGCTCGCCGGACGATGTCGCCGGCTTGCTGCTCACCCACGCACACCCCGATCACGTGGGCGCAGCCGCGGCGATCCAGGCGCGTACCGGCTGCCCCGTTCTCGTGCACGCGGCGGAGCGCGCGTGGGTCGAGGACGTGGACCGGCAGGCGCGCGAGCGCCCGGTGCCGGGGTTCTCCACCCTCGTAGGCGGCCCGGCGTCGGTGACCGGGCTGTTGGCAGACGGCGGGACGGTGGAACTGGAGCCCGGCCTGGCCGTCGAGGTGATCCACACACCGGGTCACTCGCCCGGGTCAGTCTCACTGTTGCTCGTGGCGGAGGGGGCGCTCTTCACCGGCGATGTGGTGCTCTCGCCGGGCGACCTGCCCATCTACGACAGCGCGGCGGTGCTGCAGGCGTCGCTGGCGAGACTGCAGGCCCTGCCCGCATTGGAGGTCATGCTCTCGGCCTGGGACGAGGCGCGCCGTGGCGAGGAGATCCCGAGGCGCCTGGCGGAGAGCCAGGAGTACCTCCGCAAGATCGCCGCCGCTGTCGAAGCCGCGGCGGAGGCCGGGGCGACGGACCTGTGCGCGGCGGTCCTGCCGCAGTTGGGCCTCCCCTCAGCGGCGGCCAATCCCCTGATCGCCCGGACCTTGCAGAGTCACAGGAGCGGGAGCGGCTGAGGCGCCATGGCCCCGACCTCTCCAGCGCCCGCGCCGCTGCACCGGGCCCGACTGGCCGATCGTGGACAGCGACCTGCCGCTGTGGCCGCCGGCCGCGCACCTGCCCACGGGCGGAGAAGGTTCGGGGCCGGCCGCCGACGAATGACCCGCAGTCTCGTTTGCCGCCAGCTACGGAGGTGTTGCTGCAATGTCTGACCAGAAACTCGGTTGCGCGATCTGGGGTGCCGGCTGGGTCGCCGATGAGCACCTGAACGCCTACATGGCCAACCCGCACTGCGAGGTCGTGGCTGTGGGCAGCCGCAAGGAGGCTTCGGCCCGCCGCGCCGCCGAGAAGTGCGGCGCCCCCAATGCCGCCATCTACACCGACTACGCGGAGCTGCTCAAGGACGACCGCATCCAGGTTCTGTCCGTATGCACGCCCAACCAGTTCCACGTTGAGAATGGCGTGCAGGCGGCGGCGGCCGGCAAGCACATCATCATGGAGAAGCCCATGGCGATGGAGCTGCAGGGCATCAAGGACCTGCGCGACGCCATGCGCGAGTCGGGCGTGAAGTCCCTCGTCAGCTTCGTCCTGCACTGGTGCCCGTCGCTGGTCAATGCGCGCACGCTCGTGCAGTCCGGCGCCATCGGCGACATCTTCTATGTCGAGGGCGACTACTGGCACGGCGTATCGGACTGGTACAGCGGCTGGGACTGGGCCCGCACCGTCAAGGAGGGCGGCAGCAGCTTCCTGTTCGGCGGTTGCCATGCGGTGGACGCGGTGCGCTGGATCAGCGGCCTGGAAGTCACGAGCGTTGCGGCCTTCGGCGGCGGCTGGGACAAGCGCTATGAGTACCCGGCGACGGTCGTGGGCGCGGTCACGTGGAGCAACGGGGCCGTCGGGAAGCTCTCATGCTCGGTGGACTGCATCATGCCCTACCAGTTCAACGTGGACATCATGGGCGACAAGGGCACGGTGCGTGACAACCTGGTCTGGTCCAAGGTGCTCATGCCCGAGGCCAATGCCTGGACGGAAGTGCCGGCCATCCTCCCCAACAGCGGCGACGTGGCCCACCACCCGTTCGAGGGCGAGATCAATCACCTGGTGGACGCGATCCGCAGCGACACGCGCCCGTGCCCGGACATCGAGGACGCCGTGAAGACCCACGAGGTTTGCCTGGCGCTGGACATGTCGGTGGCCAACGGCGGGGCGAAGGTGGAACTGCCGCTGTTGGAGGACTGAACGGCGGGGACAGAAGGAACGGAAGAACAGAAGAACGGGGTGAGGCACGGCGGCAACGGCGTCCTCACCCCGTCTGTCCTATCGTGCCCCGATCATCTCCGCGAAGTGCTCCCGACACCACGCTCGCCATAGCTCCACGTCGTCCGCCGTCGCGTGCGGATACGGTGCCCGGCAGCGCAGTGACGTCCTCAGGAAGCCTCCCGCCACGCCCCCTAGTCGATCGAAGCTCGTGTCCACAAACCCCCGCGGCTCCCATGTCTCCCCCAGGAACGCAAACAGCGCCTTGAGCTTCGCGCAGGCGGCTTCCGCCTCGGGCCAGCGCTCGGCCTGCGCGTCGCGCCAGAGCTTGAGCATGAACCCCGGCGACCAGTAGACCACCGAGCTGCACGCGCCGCACGCGCCGTGGCGGAAGAACTCGGCGAAGAGGTGCTCGCCGACGAAGACGTTGATCGCCTCACTCAGCCGCCGACAGCCCTCCTCGGTCCGCCCCACCGTGTCAGCGTTCGCCTTCACCATCAGGTACTGGGGTACGGCCTCTTTGACCGCCAGGTGCTGCTCGACCGTCAGCGTCACCTTCGCCCGCGTCGTCTCGTAGACCGAGAGCGCCAGGCCTGGCGCGGCGCTCGCCACGTCGCGGAAGAAGGCGACGATCTGGCCCTCGTGCACCGGCATCCAGAAGGGCAGGGCGACCTGGACGGCATCGGCCCCGATCTCAGCGGCGAAAGCGGCCTTCTGCATGGCGCCCCGATTGCACGTGTCCGTGCAGCCGACCATCGCCGGGGTGCCGTGCTCGTGACACACCTCCACCGTGGCCCGCGCGACGGCTCGGAACTCCTCGACACTCAACGCGTAGAACTCGCCGGTGCTGCCACCGGTGTAGACCCCAGGAATGCCCGCCTCACAGCAGGCAGCGACGTCACGCCGGTACGTCGCCTCATCGAACTCGTCGTTCGCGGTCCAGGCGACCGGCAGGCCGGCCCAGGGACCGATGAAGCTGTCGCGGGTGAGTGGCATCGGAGCAGCACCTTCTTCCGGAACGGGGCTAGCCGCAGACAGAGGGCCCTGGCGCCATGCAGGAGATGCGCGCGCGGCAGCGAACCATTGCCCATCGCAAGCTACAGGAGGCTGCCATGCGTATCGCCGTGGACGGAACCTACTTCGGCGTACTGCCGTCGCTCACCTCGGAACCCCTCATCGCCCTGGCCGTGGGCTGCGGCTCTCAGGGCCTGAACTGGCCGTTCCACCCCAACTTCGACATGGACGACCCGACCAAGGTGCGGCGGCTGCTCGACGCCGCCGGTCTCGGCGTCGTGTCCATCGGGCTCAACAACCACAGCTCGGCAATTCCCGGCTCGGAAGCCGCATGGCGGGATCATGTGGCCCAGGCGTCGGAAGCCGCCAACATCCTGGGCACCCGTGTGCTCGACTGCTGGCCCCGGCGGATGCCCGAGGTGGCCAAGGCCGATGCCCAGGCCACGCTGCGCGCCAACGTCGAGGCCGTGCTGCCGGTGCTGCAGAGCCATGGCGTGGTGTTGTCGCTGGAGTTCGAGCCCGACCACACCGTCGAGCGGTACCCGGAAGCCATCGAGTTCGTCCAGCCGTACCTGCCGTCGGTGGCGCTGACCGCCGACAGCTACCATGTGTTCCGCATCGGCGATGATCTGGCCGCCGCGGGCAAGGCGCTCGGACCGTCGCTGGCGATCCTGCACGCGTCGGGGAGCCATCGCGGCGAAGTCGGCAGCGAGGGCGACCTGTGCGACCACGCCGCCTTCATCAACGCGGCCAAGAGCGCGGGCTATGCCGGCGATGTGCTGCTGCAGTACCAGACCAAGGAGAACGCACTCGAGAGCCTGACGCGGGCGGTGAAGTTCATCAGCGCCATCGTCTAGGGAGTGACAACCATGCACCCGGCGACCAGACTGCGCGAGCTACTCAACGCGGGCGAGACGCTGGTCATGCCCGACGCCTACGATCCGCTGTCGGCGCGCATCATCGAGAAGCTTGGCTTCCAGGCCGTCCAGTGCTCCGGCTTCAGCATGGCCGCCTCGTGCCTTTGTGCCGAGGCGGCCTTTGGCTTTGAGCGGAACCTGGCGGCGACGGCCGGCATCGTCCGAGCCGTCAAGATCCCCGTCATGGCCGACGGTGAGGACGGCTTCGGCGACGCGTCCATGATCCCGGACACGATTGACGCCTACCTCGGAGCCGGCGTGGCGGGGATCAACACCGAGGACCAGGTACTGGGCGCGCCAGGGCCCAAGCAGCTGATCCCCCTGGCTCAGGCGGTGGAGAAGCTGCAGGCCGCCCGGCAGGCGGCGCATGATGCGGAAGTGCCGGGGCTCATCATCAACGGCCGGACCGACGCGCTCCCGGCCGGGGCCTCGCCCGCGGAGGGCCTCGGCGAGGCCATCGTGCGTGCCAACACCTATCTGCAGGCCGGGGCCGATCTGGCTTTCGTGGTCGGTGTGGACAGCCTGGAGCAGGTCCGGCAGCTCGTGCGCGAGATCACCGGCCCGGTCAGCATCGCCGCCGGGATGCCCAACAACATCGGCAACTTCTCGGTCGCGCAACTGCGTGATGCCGGCGTGGCTCGCGTCAGCCTCCCCTCGCTGCTGGTCTTCTCGGCCATCCAGGCGATGACGCGCTCCCTGGAGAGCGTGCAGCGGACGGACGGTTTCGCCGAGATCGTCAGCGAGGACATGGCGTGTGGCATGGCGGAGATCATGCAGTTGCTGGCTCCGTAGCCCTCCCCCGACGGCAACCGGGTGGCTGGCCGGCGAGCCATGTGCTACAATCGCGGCTCATTCCGCAGCTTGGTCTGCAGCAAAGGACGCTGTCGCTCGTGCTCAGATGGGTTCCCGTGGTGCTGCTCGTCTTCTCCAACCTCTTCATGACCTACGCCTGGTATGGCCACCTGAAGGACTTCCGTGACAAGCCCCTGCTAGTGGTGATCGGGCTGAGTTGGGGCGTCGCCTTCCTGGAGTACTGCCTGCAGGTGCCGGCCAACCGCCTGGGCTTCCACTTCATGTCGCTGGCCCAGCTCAAGGTGCTCCAGGAAGTCATCGCCATGGGCGTCTTCGCCGTCTTCGCGGTGGTCTATATGAAGCAGGCGCTGCGCCTGGACTTCCTGTGGGCCGGGCTGTGCCTCGTCGGCGCGGCGTACTTCATGTTCCGCGGCGTCAGGTGACGCTGCGGGCCCTCGGTCCACACGCCATGGCTGTCTCGCGTCCGCCGGGGCCCGCCAGCCCGCGTGGGGCTACTACGTACCGTCCTGGTGATGGTACCCCCAACATTGGTATAGAAGTCTTGGTGGACATTGGCCACTGAATCGGTCATACTTCCCACCAGAGAGACTTCATGACATCCAACCGCGACGTATACGAGGCTGCTCAGCTTCGGGAAGGGCAGCCACTATGCTCGGTAAGGACAAGCCGCGCCTGCTTATCGTATCCCCCGCCTGGTGCCAGGGCTGGTGGCGCGGGGGTAAGGTCCTAGCTCCCCCCCTGAGCCTGCCGCTGCTGGCGGGCCTCACCCCTCGGGATGTGGACGTCCAACTCATTGACGAGAACGTGGAACGTCTCGACCCGGACACGCCGGCCGACTGGGTGGCTCTCACCGTGCCCACCGCCTCGGCGCCGCGGGCATACGAGATGGCCGCGGGCTTCCGGGCGCGGGGCATCCCCGTGGTCATGGGAGGCATCCATCCCACGGTTCTGCCCGATGAGGCCGCGCTGCACGCGGACGCCGTCGTGGTGGGCGAGGCCGAGGGAGTGTGGCGCGAGGTGATCGCCGACCTGGCGGGGGGGCGCCTACAGCCGCGCTATCAGGCGCCCGAGTTGCACGACCTGGTCGGTCTGCCCCGTCCGCGCCGCGAGCTCCTGCACACCGATCGTTACCTGACCATCAATGTCGTCCAGACGGCGCGCGGCTGCCCCCATGGCTGCACGTTCTGTACTGTCAGCTCGATCTTCGGCGGGCAGTATCGCTTCCGACCGGTCCCTGAGGTGGTGGAGGAGGTGCGCGGCCTGGGCGGCTGGGTCGGCTTCGTGGATGACAACATCGTCGGCAACCGCCGCCGCGCCAAGGAGCTGTTCGAGGCGCTCATCCCGCTCAAGCTCCGCTGGATCAGCCAGGGCGACCTGACCATGGCGAAGGACCCGGAGCTGTTGCGCCTGGCCCGGCGCAGTGGTTGCCAGGCGATGTACATCGGCCTGGAGTCGGTATCGGACGAGAACCTGCGCGCCACCCACAAGTCATCCAATCTGAACTGCGACATGGGGGAGGCCATCGCGAAGATCCACCAGGCCGGCATCGAGATCATTGGCTCGTTCGTGCTCGGGCTGGATGGCGACGACGCCAGCGTGTTCGCGCGCACTGCGGCGTTCGCCCAGAAACACAAGCTGGTGGCGGCCCAGTTCTCCTCCCTGACGCCGTTCCCCGGCACGGCGATCCATCGCCAGCTCGAGGCGGAGGGCCGCATCGAGGACCGTGACTGGTCCCACTACACCATGAGCAACGTGGTGTTCCGTCCGCAGCAGATGACCAGCCTCCAGTTGCGGGCGGGGCAGGTGGACACCTACCGACGGTTCTACTCCCTCCCGTCCATCTTCCAGCGCGCGCTCACGGGCCGTGGGAACCTCGCGACTCGTCTGCTGGTGAACTTCAGCTACCGACGGCTGCATGCGGGCAAGGGCCTGTGCAAGAGTCTACCGTCACACGAGCCGGTGGCGCCGACCTCGACGCTCGTGCCCCAGGCCGCCGGCGACACGCCGGTCAAGGCCCCGGCCGGAACCGGCTCGTGACGGCAGGCGCCGGGTAGCCTAGCGATGGTTCGTCCAAAGGCAGCAAGAGGAGGACCGGAATGCCGAACACACGGCGCGAGAAGACAATCAAGCCGGCGAAGCTGACCAAGAAAGCCATGAAAGAGAAGCGAGCCAAGGGCAAGCACAAGGACAAGGCCGCGGAGCCCCTCAGGACCCCGTAGCCAGGCCGTAGGCACGCAGGACGAAGTCCACAATCGGCGTCGGGTCCACCAGCGAGTGCGGGTGGTGGGCGACGCCGGGCTTGCAGATCGTCTCGATCCGCCCCCCGAGCTTCGGGTAGCGGTCCTTCACCACCAGCACGTTCTCCGCCGGTGGCACGGAGGTGTCGGCGTCGCCATAGACGTGCAGAATGGGGATGTCCGCCCGCGCCAGGATCTCCAGCGTGTCCACCGGGTTGCCCTGGTACGCCAGCGCCTCGGCTTCCGAGGCGAAGCCGTAGTCCTGCAGCAGCTTCTCCCACTCCGCCGGGTTACCGTCCCCCACGCCCAGGCCCTTCGGCCAGCTCTTGAAGTCCATCACGGCCGCGTCGTCATAGATGCATGCGACGCGGTCGGGATGCCGCGCCGCCCAGTTGTGGCAGTACAGCCCGCCGCGGCTGAGGCCCTCCAGCGCCGACTTGGCGTGCAGGCCGTACTCACCGGTCAGGAAGGCGTAGAACGACTCCCAGCGGTCCATCGCCCACGGGCAGCCGAAGGTGTTGTTGACCTGAATGAAGGTCAGGTGGAAGCCGCGCTCAAGCAGGGCAACATCGGCCTGGGGCTCGTGATCGAAGAACTCCGCCCGCCACATCCAGGGGCGTATCGCCGCGACCTCGTGGGGCGCAACGACGATGGTGGCGCAGCCGTCCACCTCGAAGTCATAACGGTCAAAGCCGCGGTAGTCTGACTTGGTGCCTTGGTACATGATGGTCCTCTGTGGGGCGGGGGCTCGTACCCCGCCCATGTCGGTTAGTTAGCGCCATGCGGGGCGGGGTACAAGCCCCCGCCCTACAGTTCCTGCGTTTCCGTGTTCCCGCCTTACCGTTTCCGCCGCCCCGCCGTCAGTGCGTCTCTGTCCACAGCCTCTGCATGTGCTGCAGGCTGCGGCGGAGGGCCTCCTTCTTCTCGGCCAGCGGCACGTGCTCGAGGGTGATGAGCTGCAGCCGGCCGCCGCCGTCGGCCGGCAGGCGTCGCGCGTACTGGGCGAAGGGCGACTGGCCCGTGCCTAGCTCCACCGAGTAGATCGGGTGCGTGGCTTCCGGCGGGGCGGGCACGAGGTGGTCCTTCCAGGCCACGACGTGCACCCGTTGCGCGTGCTCTCCCTCCAGCAACATCCACCCGTCCTCGCCCAGGGTCGTCATGTGGCCGATGTTCAGGGCGATGCCGATACGGGGGTCGGGGGCGATGCGGTACAGCTCGCGGCAGTCGGCCACCGTCTCGAGGATGCCGCCGTAGTGGATGTCGGGCGCAATCCTCGTCCCGGCAGGCGCGTTCTCCAGCGCCCCCGCCATCGCTCGCGCGAAGGCCGCGATCAGTTCCCGCTTCTCGTCCAGCGGCATCCGGGGGCGGGGGGCGGCGCCGGCATTGGGCAGCACGATGTCGGTGCCAAAGGCCTCGGCCATGTGGCTGAGGGCCAGCAAGCCCTGCGCCGTCGCCGCAATCTCTTCCTCACTGCCCACCTTGGTCAGGCCCTGGTAGACGCACGCCACCTGCAGACCCACGTCGGTGACTGCCTTCAGCACCAGCCCCAGGTCGGACTGGGCCAGGTCGAGGATGGCCGACTGCGGATCGGGCGACGCGGCTGTGAGTGCCGGGCCGGCCGGCGAGTGCATCAGCATGATGCTCGAGAAGCCGATCTCCGCGGCCTCGCCGAGCACCTGCCGGAAGGACTTGACGGGCTGCCCCCACTCGGTCAGGGCATGGACGCTGGTACCGAAAGTCATCGCTCCGCTCCGCGCTGCTGTAGTTGGTGATACACTGCTTCGCACAGCTTCATGGTGCCGACGGCATCGGCGACGGGCGACTGGTCCTGGTCTGTGCCGCGCACGGCGGCCAGGAAGTTGGCCACGTCCGGCACGTAGCCCAGCCAGCGCAAGTCGGCGACCCGATCCCCCGTGTAGACGCCACGCCGCCAATGCTGCTCGGGGCCCTCGGGATAGCGGTACAGCAAGTCGAAGTCGTGGCTGTACAGCACATGCCCGTTGGTTCCGGTCAGTTCGAAGTAGAAGAACTCCTGCAGCCAGGGCTGCTCGGAGGTGAAGTTGACCGTGGCGACGGCGCCGTTGGTCAGGTGCGCGGCCACGACATAGGCCCGCTTGCCGGGCACGTTCGCCACGCGCACCTCCAGGTCGTCCACCTCGCCCGCCAGCCGCCGCAAGGTGTCGTAGGCGTGGCAGTGCTGGTCCATCACCGCGTTCTCGAGCGTGGGCCCTGAGACGAGGCCGTAGCGCACCATGGCCATCGTGAGCGGGCCGAACTCGTCGCTGCCGACGAGGGCCCGGGCCTGGCGGACAGCCTCGCTCTGCCGCAGGTTGAAGCCCACGTGGCACACGACACCCCGGGCGGCGGCGATGTCCGCCATCTCCTGGGTCTGCGCCGCCGAGGGCGCCGGGGACTTCTGGACATAGAGGGGGAAGCCGGCCTCCAGCACCTGCCGCCCGATCTCGTAGTGGACCGTCGGCCCGCCGACGCAGATCACGGCCTCGGGCTGCACTTCGTCCAGCATGCGCCGGAAGTCGGTGTAGACGCGCTGGAAGCCGTACTGCGTGGCCGCCTGCTGCGCCTTCGCCTCGACGAGGTCGCAGACAGCCGCCAACTCGACAGAATGCACGCGAAGCTGCGGATACATGAAGGCGTTCGTGAAGCCGCCGGCGCCGATATACGCCAGCCGCAGGGGACCGTCCTGAGCCATGGTGCCCTCCGGGAAGAGATGCACACCAGTTCGCAGGTCGTCACCGACTTCCTCTGCCGGTTCGTCGGTCAGTCCACACTTTCTTGGCTGATGATGGCAGTTTCTGGTATAATGTAACCATATTGGATAACGCGTCGGCCATAGCCGGGGTGAGGAACGTGCGCTCCGGGGAAGGCGTCCAATGGCCAGAGCTGTTGGCGCGGATGGCAGGGCCCGGAGGCGGGGGCGGACGGGCGGGGCGGGCAACGCATTCAGGGAACAAATGGGGCCTCGGCGAATGTTGTTGCTGATGATCAACAGCACACCGCCAGGGCCGCGAAAGCAGGTTCCGGCGTGACCCACGATGAGGCCAGCCCACAGATGAGACGCCGAGAGTTTGAGCAACTGGCCCAGCGCTACCAGCGCGACATATTTGCGGCCGCTCTGCGGCTGACAGGCAGCTATGCCGATGCCGAGGACTTGGCTCAGGAGGCCTTTCTGAAGGCGTACACGGCGTTCGATCAGTTCCAACTGGGCACCAACTTCCGCGCCTGGCTGCTGCGCATCCTGACCAACACCCACATCAACCGCTACCGGCGTACCAAGCGCACACCGGAGACGATTGCGTGGGAAGACTTCACGCTGCTGGGCGAGAAGCCCTCGGGCGACGAGCAGCATACGCCACGGCGGCCCGAGCAGGAAGTTCTGGCGACGGTGCCCGACGACGTCGTCGGCCCGGCGCTGCACGATCTGCCCGACGAGTTCCGCGAGGCGGTCATCCTGTCCGACATCCATGAGCTGTCGTACAAGGAGATCGCCCATGCGCTGAACATCCCGCTGGGCACGGTACGGTCACGCATCTTCCGGGGTCGGAAGCTGCTGCGCGAAAGCCTCGCAGACTATGCGAGAGCACGGAGAATGGTATGAGGGACGAGGACGTGGGCTGCTCTGAGGAGAGCCTATCGGCGCTGCTGGATGATGAGCTGGAGCCGACGGAGAAGCGGGCCCTGGCCATCCATGTGGCCGGCTGCGGGTCCTGCGCCCAGACGCTCGGCCAGCTCATGGCGGCACGAACGAGCGTCGCCGTCCCGGCGCCCGAGGCCGCCACGCTCCCGCGCGCCTTCTGGCGCGGCGTGCGCCGACGGCTCGACGAGGTGGACAAGCTGGTCCGCGCGACGGACCTGGTGCCCCACCGTCGCCAGCCTGTGCTCTCCTCGCGGCTGGCCTTGGCTGCCGCCGCGGTGGCCGTGGTCGCTATCGGCGTACGGGCGTACGTAGCAGCCAACAACCAGGTCCCGCGCATGGCGCACCTGCACCTGGCGGCCAGCATCGGCCCCAATGACCCGGGCCTGACGCAGGCAGTGGGCTTCCGTCCCAATGACCAGTGGCAGCCGGTATCCCATAGTGTCGTCAATCTCAACGGCGTGTGGGCGCTGCAGTCCATCTACATGGTCGGCGGGCTGGCGGTCTCGGTCTTCCGCCTGCCGGCGGGTACCCTCGACACCAGCCACCTCGCCCCGGTCGCCGTGGGCAACCAGGTGATCTACCTGGCGTCCGAACGCACCAGTAGTCTCGCCGCCCGGCGCAATGCCGTCGGGTGGGACGTCGTCGTCAGCCGCAGCAGGCCCAGCCACACCATCAGTCTCTGTTTGACCTGTCCGCCTGACGAGCGCCTCATACGCGGTGAGCCGCTTGTTACGACAGGTTACTGACAAGCCGGAACCCCCAAACTGGGCGAGCCCCTCTTCCCGGTGTCTGCCCTGAACGGCCGGTCGAAGAGGGGCTTCGCTTTTCCGCCGCCCGCTCGTGGGCTGAAGGGAACCCTCTCCCCCACGCCGAATGACTCGTCATGTCCTCCGGGAGTCCTCATCGCTGCACAAGACGTCGGCTGTTCTCACCGTTACTGACCGCCAGCCTCGTCGGTCTGGCCGCAGCCCTGGTGGCTGCCGGGTGGTTCGGCAGCGCCGTCAGCAGCGCCACTCCCGCGGTTGAGGCAGTCCGGTGGGTGACCCCGACCTTCGTGCAGGCCGTGGCAGGCTGGCTGCCGGTGTCGGCGGCGGACCCGCACCCGGCCTTCGATGTCCGTAACTGCCCCTTCCTCGCCGACATCTACGACCTGGCCCCTCGCCCGAATGCGATCCCGGCCCTGGAGAACCCGACGTTCATCCCGGCGCAAGAAGCAGTGTGGCTGGATGAGCGGGAACCCGTGCTGGGCTTGAAGGTCGGCGATGACACCCGCTGCTACCCGGTCCGCATCATGAACTACCACTCCCTGGTGCACGACCGGCTCAGCGGGCAAGCGGTGTACGTGTTCTGGGATCCCCCCAGCGGCCTGGCCCTGGCGCGGCGTCAGTGGGCGGCCTCGCGGCCGCTCGGCCTGGCGGGGCTGGGCTTCCGCGGCACGGGTCTGGCCTTCGACCCGGCGACGGGCGCCCTGTGGGACCTGTTTGGCGGGGGGCCGTTGTCAGCCCCGGGCAGGTCGGTCACGCCGAAGCTGCCGGACGACACCCAGTGGCTGCCCCTCGAGCGCATGACCTGGCGCGCGTGGCGCCGTCTGCATGGCAACACGCAGGTCCTGTCGCTGCAGACCGGCTATGCCTACAACTACAGCCTCGACCCCTATGCCGCCGCCGTGTCGCCCCAAGGCGCGCCCGAGGACTACTGGCGCAGCGACACCATCCTGGCGCCCGCAGCCCTGCGCGTGGGCGATGAGCTACTGCCGGACAAGGCCATGGTGCTGGGCTTCCTCAGCGGCTCCGAGCAGTGGGCCGCGCCCGTGGACGAGTTGGCGACGGAGACCGGCGCGGTGACCATCGAGACCGCGGCGGGCCCGGTGAAGGTGACCGTGCGGCCCCAGGATGACAGCTACAGCGCGACGGACGCTCAGGGGCGGTGGCTGCCCCAGGTGCGCCTGTTCTGGTTCGCCTGGAAGGCGCACTTCCCCGAGACGAGGGCCTGGCATCCCGCACCCGAGGAGGACTAGCGTTGGCTCTGGGCTGCTTGATACTGGCGGCCGGTGAGGGCAAGCGCATGAAGTCGGCGCTGCCCAAGCCGCTGCATCGCGTCTGCGGACGCACGATGATGGACCACGTTCTGGCCTACGTGGCCCCGCTGCGGCCGGAGGTCACGGCCGTCGTGCTCGGCGTGGGCCGGGAACAGATGGAGCAAGCGCTGGCCGGTCGTGAGGTGAAGCTCGCGGTCCAGCATGAGCAGCTCGGCACGGGCCACGCCGTCATGGCCGCGGCCGAGGTGCTCGCGGGCTTCGCGGGCGACCTGCTCATCACCTGCGCCGATATCCCACTGGTCCGCCCGGAGACGCTCCAGGCCCTCCTGGACGAGCACCATGCCTGTGGGGCCGTGGCCACGGTGATGACCGCGATCTACGACGACCCCACCGGCTACGGTCGCCTCGTGCGAGACGACAGCGGCCTCGTGCAGGCCATCGTCGAGCACAAGGACGCCTCCCCCGAGGTCCGGGCGGTCAAGGAGATCAACGCCGGCATCTACTGCTTCCAGGCGTCGGCGCTGTTCGCGGCCCTGGCCCAGTTGCGCCCCGACAATGCCCAGGGCGAGTACTACCTGACGGATGTGATCGGCCGGCTGGTGGCAGCCGGGCAGCCGGTGGCAGCCGTGGTGGCCGAGGACGCCGAGGAGGTCATGGGCATCAACGACCGCGTGCAGCTCGCACAGGCTGAGGCCAAGGCCCGCCGGCGTGTGCGCGAGGAGCTGATGCGGGCCGGCGTGACGATGATTGACCCGGACGCCACGTATGTTGACGCCGGCGTAGAGATCGGCCCGGACACGGTCCTGTGGCCCGGGGTCATCATCACCGGCGAGACGCGGATCGGGGCGAACTGCACCATCGGTGCGCACACCCAACTGGACGGCGTGACCGTCGGTGATGGTTGCCAGATCCGGCATGGCAGTTGGCTGTCGCGCTCCACCATCGGGAACGCCTGCACCATCGGCCCCTTCGCCTTCATCCGGCCGGACTGCCGGGTGGAGGACGAGGCGCGGGTGGGCGCTCACACCGAGACCGTGCGGGCGACCATCGGGCGGGGGGCCAAGGTGTCGCACTTCAGCTACACGGGAGATGCCTCGGTCGGCGCGGACAGCAACATCGGCGCCGGCGCCGTCACCTGCAACTATGACGGCAAGAGCAAGCACCGGACCACGATCGGCGACGGCGCCTTCATCGGCAGCGACGCCATTCTTGTCGCGCCGGTCACGATCGGCGAGGGCGCCTACGTGGCAGCGGGCGCCGTCATCACGCAGGACGTGCCACCCGACGCGCTGGGCATTGAGCGGGCCGAGCAGCGCAATATCGAGGGCTGGGCGACGCGTCGGCGCGCCAGGCTGCAGGAAGATCGTGATGACTGAACCGCGCCAGATCGTGTTCACCGGTGTCAACGAGGTGGCGCTGGAGCCGTTCACGCCCTCGAGCGATCCACTGCCCCCCGACCACGTCGAGGGGCGGACGCTGTACTCCACGGTCAGTTCCGGCACGGAGCTGGCCGTGCTGCAGGGCCACCTGGGGCGGCGCTATCCCGCCGTGCCGGGCTACGCGGCCGTGCTCGAACTGACGGCCGTCGGCGCCGAGGTGACCACCCACAAGCCCGGCGACATCGTCTTCGGCATGGCGGGGCATCGTAGCCTCAGCCGCCTTCCGGCGGCCGAAGCCGTGCCGGTTCCCGAGGGCCTCCCGCCCGAGCAGGCCGGCCTGGCGCGCCTGATGGGTGTGACCATGAGCACCCTCGTCACGACGACGGCGCGCCCGCCGGATCGCGTGCTGGTGACCGGACTGGGCATCGTCGGGCTGCTGGGGGCGCAGGTCTTCCAGGCCGCCCAGTACGAGGTGTTCGCCTGCGACCCGGACGAGCAGCGGCAGGAGCTGGCCCGGCAGTGCGGGCTGCAGCACGTGTTCGCCGCTCCGCCGGCGGACGACCCGGCTGTCGCCGGGCACATCGCCCTGGCGCTGGAGTGCTCGGGCCACGAGGCCGCCACGCTGGCCGCCGTGCAGATGGTGCGCAAGCGTGGCGAGGTCGTGCTGGTCGGCGTGCCGTGGGTGCGCCGGTCGGACCTGACCGCCTTCGACCTGTGCCATGCTGTCTTCCACAAGTACGCGGTGCTGCGCAGCGGCTGGGAGTGGGAAGTGCCACGCCATGAGGAGGACTTCCGCACCGGCAGCCTCTATGGCAACTACCGCCGGGCGCTGCAGTGGCTGGCCGAGGGCGCCGTCTTTGCCGAGGGGCTCTACCAACTCTTCTCCCCGGCCGACGCGGCCCGGGCGTACAAGGGGCTGCTGGAGCACAGCCTGGAGAAGCCGGCCGTTGTGTTTGACTGGACGGGGGAGGAGTGAGGCGCCATGGCCAACAAGCGCAAGATCAGACGCATCGGCATCCTGACGGCGGGCGGCGACTCGCCGGGCCTCAATGCCGCCATCCGCGCCGTGGGCAAGGCCTGCGTGGGCGAGTACGGCATCGAGGTCATGGGCATCTACGATGGCTTCCGCGGGCTCATTGACAAGCACGCGCGCCCGATGGCTCTGGACGACTTCTCGGGCATCCTCACCGTGGGCGGCACGATCCTGGGCACGGGCCGCGACAAGCCCGAGAAGATGCGCATGCCCGATGGCACCGTCCGCGACATGACCGCCGATGCCCTCCGCTCGTACGAGGAGATGGGGTTGGACTGCCTGGTGTGCCTGGGCGGGGGCGGCACCCAGCGCAATGCCCTGCACCTGATGCAGGCCGGCATGGATGTGGTGACGCTCCCCAAGACGATTGACAATGACATCCACGGCACCGATGTCTCCTTCGGGTTCGACACCGCAGTGAGCATCGCCACCGAGGCCATTGACCGCCTGCACAGCACGGCGGAGAGCCACCAGCGCATCATGGTGCTGGAGCTGATGGGGAACCAGACGGGCTGGATCACCCTGGCGGCCGGCGTCGCCGGCGGCGCCGATGTGATCCTCATCCCCGAATTGCAGTACGACCCCGCCATCGTGGCCGAGAGCATCCTGTGCCGCAGCCGACGCGGCAAGCGCTTCAGCATCGTCGCCGTGGCCGAGGGCGTGTTCCCCGCGGCCGAGGCGGCCGAGGCCAAGCGCGCCGGGACGCAGCTGCCCAAGCGCGACCGGCGCACCGAGGGGCCGGGCTCCATCGTGGCCCGCGAGTTGGCGCAGATGACGGGCATCGAGACGCGCGAGACCGTTCTGGGCTATGTGCAGCGCGGCGGCACCCCCACCGCGCGCGACCGCATCCTGGCTACCGCCGTCGGCACCCGCTGCGCCGAACTGCTCGCCCGGGGCAAGACCGGCTTCCTGGTCGCCTGCAAGGGCGACGAGTGCCGCCCGGTGCCGCTGGAGGAAGTGGCCGGCAAGCGCAACCTGGTGCCGGCAGACCACCCGCTGATCGAGAGCGCGCGCGCCGTCGGCATCTGCATGGGGGATGAACTCTAGACTCTCGGGCCGGAGGGCCGCGATGACGGCATGGCGTCGGCTAGTCTGCATGTGGCTGGGACTGTGTGCCCTGGTCCTGGTGGCGGGATGCGGTCCGACGACGCGGGCGGTGGTCGGCTGCCTCGTACCCCAGGACCCGAAGGGCCCGGCGGCAGTGGAGCGGACCGTCTTGCCGTCCGTTGAGCGCTTCCTGGCCGATGAGCTGTTGGTCAAGACCGGGTCGATGACCTGGACCAAACCCGTCTGGCGCACCTGGGCCAGTAGCGGCGAGACGAACGTGTTCGCCCTAGGCAGCATGACCGACCCGCGGGTGACCGTTCATGCCGAACTCTATCCCCCGCCGGACGGCGCCGTGCCACGGCGGCTCGTACTGGGCAAGGGCCGCTTGCTGATCAACCTGCCGCTGCCCAGAGACGTCGCCGACCTGCAGAGGGCCGACGAGATCAAGCGGGGGCTGACCAAGCTCGGGGTGCTCAAGCCGGAGTTCGTGGCCGCCTTGCGCGGGATGGACGAAACGACGGATAGCTTCAGGGTCGACTACCGGTGGCGGCGGTACTCGGTGAATACTCACACCTTCACCGAGCAGTGGGTGGGCGGTCCGAGCGGGGATGTGGTCAGAATCTGGGTGCACGACCTGTGACGGAACGGCGGTGCGGGAGCGGCGCGAGACAGGAGCTGATCCGGTGGCTGCACTGAGAGAGTACACCTGCGTGCCCTCGGCGCTCTCGGGTCGGGGGTGCACGGCCCGCACCCGCGCCCTCGCCGACGCGGCAGCGCATCAGGTCTATGCCCCCTATGCCGAGCAGGCGCGACTGGCCGCCGAGGTTGCGGTACCCGCAGGCACAGACCCCTTCAGCGCCAACGCCCTCGGCTTCGCCTACATCTACCCCCGCCTGACCCCGCTGGTGCGTGAGGGGGAGCTGATCGTCGGCGCGCGCCGCCGTGACCCGGACGGACACCACCTGGTTGGCTGGATCCCCGACGGGACGATCTCATACGTCGAGGGCTTCGCGCGCAACGCGCCCCCGGACCGACGGGACCTGCAGGCCATGGCGCAGCGCGGCCTCATCTCCCCCCAGGGCTCGTTCAACCACAAGGTTGTGGACTGGCCGGCGCTCCTGAACGTCGGCTGCCGTGCGCTGGCGGCCCGCGCCCGGGACATCGCCGCCCAACGCACCGGCGCCGAACGCGACTTCGCTCTCGCCTTCGCGCTGGGCCATGACACGCTGATCGCCCACGCGCAGACCTACGCGAGCGCCTGCCGCGCTCTGGCAGAGGACGCCGCGCCCGAGCGCGCGGCCGAGTTGCGGGAGCTGGCCCGCATCTGCGCGAAGGTCCCGGCCGAACCCGCCGAGACGTTCCACGAGGCGGTCCAAGCCGTGTGGTTCGGCTACATGGCTGCTGGCGATGGCGTGGGGCGGCCCGATGTGTACCTGCGGGAGCTCTACGAGCGCGACCTGGCCGCCGGGCGGATCACCCCCGAGCGCGCGCAGGAGCTGATCGAGTGCCTGCTCATCAAGATCCACGCCGACCACAGCGAGTCGGACGGCAACGTCAGTTCGGTGCAGACGCTCACCCTCGGCGGGGTACTGCCGGACGGCTCGGAGGCGACCCATGACCTCACGCGCCTGTTCCTCCAGGCGATCCGCTCGGTCCGCCTGCTGCGCCCCACGATCTACGTCCGCGTCCACGAGCACACACCGCAGGATGTCCTCGAGCTGGCGGTGGCGATGCTGGGCGAGGGGCTGGCCGAGCCTAACTTCTTCGGTGATGCCCCGGTCCTGGAGGGCCTCCAGCGGCTAGGAGTGCCACTGGAAGTGGCGCGTGACTACGCCCTGAGCGGCTGCGCGGAGGTCGTGTCGCCGGGCCTGGGCAACTGGGGCGCCCCGAACGGCTGGCTCAACTTCGCCCTGCTGGCCGACGAGGCCCTCCGCGAGGCCGCGGCGCGGGGCGTGACCTCCGAGCAGGAACTGTGGGACCTCATCCGCGCACACATTGACGAACTGGCCGTGGCCTGCCGCGACTGCAACGCCCATTCCGACGCCGTGCGCGTGGAGCCCAACTACACGCAGTCGCTGCTGATGCCGGTGTGCCTGGAGCGCTGCCGCGACATCTGCCACGGCGGGCTGCGCACTCACTACGGACATTGGGAAGGGCAAGGCCTGACCAACGCCGCCGACATGATCCACGCGGCGCTGGTGCTGTCGTTCGATGAGGGCGAGCCGTTGTGGGCGCTGCTAGGGCGGCTCGATGCGGATGATGCGGAGCTGCGCGCGCGCCTGCGGAGCCTGCCCCGGTTCGGCCAGGGCCATCCCTCAGTGGATGCCGTGGCCGCGCGCCTCGTCTCGATGATGTCCGAGGCGCTGGAGCGGCAGAGCACGCCGCTGCGGTCCGCGCTGGTGCTGGGCCACCTGGCCGGCGGTGAGAACATGCACATCGCCTACGGCCTGGCGATGGGCCCGACGCTGGACGGCCGCCGCGCCGAGGAGACCCTCGGCGACTCGCTCGCCGGCTCGCAGGGCATTACCCGCTCGCCCACCGAGGTGCTGCGATCGCTGTGCACGCTCGACCACTCGCGCCTGGTCGCCGGCAATGTCTCGACACTCCGACTGCTGCCGCAGGATCTCGCCACCGCCGAGGCCCGGTCCAAGGTCGCGGCGATGATCCGCACCTACATGGTCGAGGGCGGGAGCCAGTTGCAGATCAACACGGTGGATGCGGCGACGCTACGGAAGGCGCAGGCCGCGCCAGGCGACTACCGCGGCCTCATGGTCCGCGTCGCCGGCTACAGTGCGGATTTCACGCAGTGCGGGCGGGTGCTGCAGGATGAGATCATTGGTCGCACAGAGGCGTAGTGCGGGCTTCCAGCCCGCCGCGCATAGGGCCCTGGGCGGGCTGGAAGCCCGCACCACGCCCGGATAGGAGACGATGGCCATGCGCGAGCTTAAGCTCTTCATCAACGGCGAGTACGTGGACGCGGCCGGCGGCCGCACCTACGAGAGCCTCAACCCCGCCACCGGCGAGGCGATCGCTATCATCGCCAAAGGCGGCGCGGAGGATGTCGCCACCGCTTGCGAGGCAGCCCAGGCGGCCTTTGACGGCGAATGGGGCGCGATGGATGGCGCCAGTCGCGGCAAGATCATCACCAGGGCCGCCGACCTCATCATGGAGCGCCTCGACGAGCTGGCGGAACTGGAGACGCTCGATGTGGGCAAGCCCATCACCGAGACCAGGAACATTGACATCCCCGTGTCGGCCAGCTACCTGCACTGGTATGGCGAGGTGTGCCTGGACAACACCGGCGAGCAAATCCCGCTGCCCACGAGCGGACAGGTAGACTTCTCCCTGCGCCAGCCCTATGGCGTCGTGGCGGGGATCGCCCCGTGGAACTTCCCGCTGTTCCTGGGCATCCTCAAGATCGGCCCGGCCCTGGCGATGGGCAACAGCGTGGTCATCAAGCCGGCCAGCATCACCTCCATGGCGACGCTGGCGATCGGCGAGATCTTCAACGAGGCCGGGCTACCGCCGGGAGCGCTCAACGTCATCTCCGGCCCCGGCAGCGAAGTCGGCGAGGCGCTGTGCACCAACCCCCATGTGCAGAAGGTGTTCTTCACCGGCAGCACCGAGGTCGGGCGCATCATCATGCATCTGTGCGCCGAGAACATCACCGACATGTCGCTCGAACTGGGCGGCAAGAGCCCCAACATCATCTTCGAGGACGCGGACTGGGACCAGGCGCTGTCCGGTGCGCAGTTCGGCATTCTGCTCAACAACGGCCAGAACTGCATCGCCGGCAGCCGCCTGCTGGTGCAGCGGAGCATCTACGACCGCTTCGTGGCAGCGCTCGGCAAGCGCTTTGCGGCCTTGCGCGTGGGCAACCCGATGGACCCGAGCACGCAGCTTGGCTCCATCGTGAGCAAGGAGCAGTACCAGCGGGTGATGGACTACATCTCCCTGGGGCAGTGCGAGGGGGCGCGCCTGGTGACCGGTGGCAAAGTCCCCGAGAACCCGCCGCACCCGGACGGCTTCTACATCGAGCCCACGCTCTTTGCCGATGTCACCAACGACATGCGCATCGCGCGGGAGGAGATCTTCGGGCCGGTGCTGGTCGCGATCCCCTTCGAGGACGAGGCCGACGCCATCCGCCTGGCCAACGACACACCGTACGGGCTGGGCTCAGGCGTGTTCACCGCCAACGCCTCGCGGGTCCAGCGCATGATCCGCGCGCTGCAGTCGGGCACGGTCTACGTGAACTGCTACAACGCCGTCTACCCCACCTCACCGTTCCCGGCCTGGAAGCAGAGCGGCATCGGGGTGGAGCGGGGCCGGCACGGGCTGCTGGAGAACTGCCGGTTCAAGAACGTCATCCAGGACATCTCCGACGAGCCGATCGGGTGGTTTGGATAGGGTCGGGGCAAGTCGGGAAGAAAGACGGAAGTTCAGCAGGAAGAGGGTGCATGAACGGCCAATATGTGCGGTAGACTAGCACAAAGGAGGCACGCTCATGCGTAAGGGCTTCACGCTCATCGAGCTGTTGGTCGTTATCGCGATCATCGCGATACTGGCCGCCATCCTGTTCCCCGTTTTCGCCAAGGCCCGCGAGAAGGCTCGTCAGGCCAGTTGTCTGAGCAACTGCAAGCAGTTGGCCACTGCGGTGTTGCAGTATGCCCAGGACTACGACGAATGCATGCCCATGGGCCGCTGGGGAGGCCCTACCGGCACCCAGCCGTGGTGGGGGTGGAACGTCCAGGTAGAGCCATACTGCAAGAACGCCCAGATCTTCCGGTGTCCCAGCGCGCCGACGGTGGCTTGCGGCTATGGCGTGACGTGTGATGCGGCGTACAGCGCCATGGGTGGCATCAACACCGCCCAGCCCCTGGGCAAGATCTACTACCCGGCCGAGCTGCTGATGTTCATTGACGGCATGTCGGCTGCGTACGTACACCGGCCCGCGGGTGTGGGGGGGGTGTGCGCGTGCACAGACACGAACACAGTCCTGACCTTCCGGCACAACGAGGGGGCGAACGTGGCCTTCTGTGACGGCCACGGCAAGTGGATGATGCGCACCAATGTGCTGGGGAACAACAGACTCTGGCGGAACCTGCCGTAGGCGCCAACCGACTCGGACACACACGGGAGGGGCAGCGCAAGCTGCCCCTCTTCTCTTGGCCCCTGCCTGCGGAGACAGACCCCTCCGGGGTCAGCCCCCTCAGATCGCCAGCCGCCGCAGCTTCCGCCGCACTCGCTCCGCCTTTCGCCGGCAGGCCAGCGCCCGCCGCACCAACCGGTGCCGCGCCTGAAGCTGCCACTCCGGCTCATCCAGCAACTCGCGCACGACGTACCGGAAGCCCGACAGCTTCGGCGGCGGGAAGACCACCCAGTCCCCGACATTGACCCGGTGGAAGGCCAACTCCACATCCTGGAAGCGCAGCTTGCGCGCTGCGTCGGGCGACATGACCTGCATGAACTCCTCGTACGTGCGGCGGTAGCGCGGGTCGCCGTGCTGGTGCATGAGCTGCCAGTGCTCCAGCGCCGCCTCGACGTCTCCCCGCTGATTCCGTAGCATGAGCGCCAGCCCCATGTTGGCGTGGGTCAGCGGCGCCAGGGGTTCAATGGCCAGCGCCTGGTGGAAGTAGTGGACCGCCGCGCCCAGAAGCTGCCGGGACTGCGTACGGATGTCCTTCTTGCGGGCCTCGGGCATCAGGGTGGCCGTCTGCGCGGTGAGTTGCAGTTCCTGGGCCAGCCGCGCCTGCGCCAGCGCCAGGGTGTTGACCACGTATGAGGGCGAGTCCGGCCGCACAATCCGGCGAAGCACGTCAATGGCCCGTTGGAAGTCCCCCACCATGTAGTTGAGCAGGCCCAGGTCGTAAGCCGACACTTCGGCCACGCTCTGCACCTCCACGGCCTTCTCCAGGAAAGGACGGCCCTTGAGGAACAGCTCTCGCACCGCCGGCGGCGGCGTGTCATCCCTGGCCTCGTGCTGGTCGCGCTCACGCAGTCCGGCCATGATGTAGCACATGCCTGTCAGGTAGGTCATCTCGGGGTGCGAGCTGCCCTTGCGCAGCGCCTGGGCGAAGGTCTCGGCGGCCGACACATACTCCCCGCGCAGATATTGCGTTAGGCCGTAGTTGAACTGCGCCTCGGCCGCATGACCCGCTACCATCGCCTTGGTGAAGGCCGCGGCGGCGGTCGTCAGGTTGAACTCAATCATCTGCCGGTGCGTCGTGCTCTCGGGCTTGATCGCCAGCGCCCGCAACAGGTGCATCAGGCCCTGCTCGAGGTCGAGCCCGTCACCGTCGCCGACGCCCTCCAGCAGGGCCGCGGCCTCGCTGTGGCGCCCGGCCGCCAGCTCGGCGCGGACGATATTGCGCCGATAGGCGGCATCACCCCCGGCTTCGGCCACGCGCGCGAAGTAGGTGTGCGCGTCGGCATACTGGCCCTGCTTGAACAGCACGCAGCCGATGTTGTTCAGCGTCTCGGGGTCCTCGGGGGCCTGCTCGAGGGCCGCCTGCAGGTGCTCCAGGGCCTCGTTCATGTGGCCGGTGTGGTAGTAGTGCAGGCCGAGGTCATACGCAGCCGCTGTATCGTCCGGGTGCTGGGCCAGGACGCCGTGCAGGGCCGTGACCGCCGCCTCGGCCTCGCCGTCCAGACTGTGGACGCTGCCGAGGTTGGTGAGCACGGCGGGGTCGCGGGGCTGCAGCTTGTGGGCCCGCAGCAGCCACGTCCGGGCCTCCCGGGGGTCGCCCGCCAGCGCCAACAGCGCGCCCAGATTGCCGAAGATCACCTCATCCTCGGCGACCAGTCCAGCCGCCGAGGCCATCTCGGCCACCGCCTGCGCCAGCCGTCCCTCGCGGTAGGCCAAGACGCCCTTGTTGGCGTGGGCATAGGCATACCCCGGGCGAATCGTTGTCGCCAGGTCCAGCGCCCGCGCGGCCTGGGGGTACTGTCGGCTCAGCATCGCGCGCACGCCCAGATTGTTGAGTAGCAGGGCATAGCGCCGCTCGCGCGCCAGCTTCGACAGACGCTCCAGGAGCTCTTCGTCCGTGGCACGGGCACCCAGACGGGCCAGGTTCGCCTCCGTCGTCAGGGCCTCGAGGCGCAAGTCGCTCTGTACGTGCCGCGCCAGGCGTTCCCACTGGCCACTGTCGGCCAGCGCTGCCAGCAGATTGGCCGAGGCCTCGGCGATGCCCTGGCGGTCGGCGACCTCAAAGCCGGCGGCGGCTTGTACCGGATCGCCCTGCAGGAACTCCACCACTGCGAGGTCATTGGCGGCCTGGGGGTCCTCCGCTGGGTCAACGTCGCGCAGTTCGTGCCGGGCGATGCTGGCCAGTACGTGACTTCTGTCGGTCCACGTGCGCAGCAGGATGTGGTACCACTGCTTGCGCACGAAGTCCCACATCAGCAGGGGGATCTGCACCAGCGCCAGGCCGCAGGCCGCCCCGACCATACCAAACAGGACGTACACGAGGGGGTTGGTGCTGTGGATCATCAGGTACAGATACGTGATCCACAGGGCCGTGCCGACCACCATGCCCGCCAGGGCCACAAGCGCGCGGCGGCGCAGGCGCGGCAGGGCCCCCCTCGGCACTCGTCGTGGGGCTGGTTGCTCCTGTTCGTGTGCTGCCACTGCGTGCACGAGCACTCTCACCACAGGCCCTCCCTGGCGGACGTTAGGTGTGTGCTACGTGGGGGCGCCACGGCGGGACGAAGCGGCCAGTACCTGGTGTGAAGCGGCCGCCATCCCCTCCGGCGGCAACCCTCCATTATGGGTATTCCCCCGACGAATCACAGCTCTACCACGATTGACGCAAGGATGTCTCAAGAGGGATGGCATGGCCAAGGCGCAGGGCGGGTGTGTCCGCCGATCGCATGCGGACGCCCAGGCAGGAATGGGGGCTCCCGCGCCCGAACTATGCCCCGTTCGCCTCACACGGAAGTGCCGCTAGCCTGCCTGGAGGTCACCCCATGACACGCTTCGCCGCCGTGCTGTCGGTACTCGCCCTGGCCCTGCCGCTCGCCGCGGCGCCACGCACCACGCATGAGGGAACGCGCTGGGTGCTGGAGAACCAGGCGCTGAGAGTGGAGGTGGACGCGCAGGGAGGGACCTTCCAGGTCCTCGATAGGCGCGCCGGGTATCTGTGGCGCGGTCCCGACGCGGGGCCCACTTCCGGCGTCATGCTCCTGGTGCCCCAAGCTGCCCAGCCGGTCGAGGTAGACGGCGTGCTGAGCGAATGGGCCGATCGCGGGGCGCTACTCGAGATCATGCCGCACATGGTAGCCGATGCGCGCAAGGTGGATGGCCCCGCCGACTGCAGCGCCCGGGTGCGCCTGCTGTGGGATGCGGGCAGCCTCGTCCTGGCGGCCGACGTGAAAGACGAGAAGGTGGTCTTCCCCACTGCCGACGAGGCCCAATGGTGGGAGAAGGACAGCGTCGAGTTCTGGCTGGGCGACACCCAGTACGCCCTGCGCTTGACCGAGGGGGGTGGTAACCTGTGGTCCTCGACGGGTACGGTGTCAGGCGCGCGCATCGCCCATCGGCGCACGCCCGGCGGCTACCAGGTCGAGGCGCGGCTACCCCTGCAACTGCTGAAGGCCTCCGCCACCGCCGTGGGCGGCCAGTTCCGCTTTGCCGTCGGGATCAACGACTGCGACGGCGCCGGCCGCGAGGCTCAGCTCTACTACCCCCTGGGCTGGGCCCACTCCAACCCCAACACCTTCGCCCAGGCGACGCTGGCCGACGCGCAGGGCGCCGTGCCGACGCCAGGCGCAGCGGCCCCGGCCGGCCCCGCGTTCCAGCCCGCCGGTGACAGACCCGGCGAGGCCTCCTTCAAGCTGCAGATCAAGAGTGGGGGCAAGACTTTCCCGGGCACGCTCACCTTCCGCCTGCTCGGCGACACACCGGAGCTGCAACTGGTGCTGGATGCGGATGACCGCACGGCCCAGACCGGGCGCTTCGGCGTGCTGCACCCGCTGGTGCTTGACCGCCCGGGACGCATCCTCGGAGCGCAGTACTGCAACGGCATCGGCGTGCCGACGGATGACATGACGTGGCGGGGCCGCCTCTGGGGAACCGGTGGCGTGCTGGATATGCCCTGGGTGGGGCTAACCGACGGCAAGCTGGGCTACATGCTGCTGTGGGAGCTACCCGCATCGTGCGACAACGGGGAGGCGGTCTTCGAGACAGTCAAGGCGGGCCAGAGCACACTGCTGGCCCCCGGCGTGCAGCACGACCCCATCCGCGGGCGCTTCGCCGAGCCCCGGGTGGTCCGCTACTCTTTCTGCGCCGACGGCGGCCATGTCGCCATCTGCAAGCGCTTCCGCGACTACATCAAGGGCCAGGGGATGCTGGTGACGCAGAAGGAGAAGCTGCGGAAGAAGCCGCAACTGGCGAACCTGCTGGGCGCCCCGGACATCTGGGGGCGCAGCGATCTGCGCTTCTGCCAGGAGGCGCGCGCCGCGGGCATTGACCGCATGCTGCTCAATAGCCCGCAGTCGGCGGCCGACATGGAGAAGATCAAGGCCATGGGCTTCCTCATGGGCCGCTACGACAACTACGAGGATGCCTACGAGGGTGACGGCAGCCAGTATGGCGACTTTGTCGAGGCTGATGATGTCGTCATCCAGTCCAACGGCGACCGTATGAAGGCGTGGCTCACCAAGGGCGACAAGCCCAAGCAGTTCATGAAGCGTTGTAGCGCGCTCTATGAGGCCGTGGCCCGCAAGTGGGTTCCCAAGGACCTGGCCATCTACCCGTACAACACGCGGTTCATTGATGTCACGACCGCCACCGGCCTGCGCGAGTGCTACCACGAGAAGCACCCGCTGGATCGCACCCAGGACCGCGAGGTGAACCGCAAGCTGGCGCGCTACATGGGCGACGAACTGGGCCTCGTGCTCGGCGGCGAGCACGGACGCTGGTGGGGCGCGGACATCTACAACTACTGGGAGGGCATGCAGAGCGGCGGGTTCTACTCCTGGCCCGCCGGGCACGTCGGCCTGGAGCTACCGCAGACTCGTGAGGCCATCGGCGACCGCTACTTGCAGTGGGGCCTGGGCGAGAAGCACCGCTACCCCCTGTGGGAACTAGTCTACCACGACTGTGTCGTCTCGACCTGGTACTGGGGCGACAGCACCGGCCATCTGCAGGCGGTCGCGCCGGACCTGGGCGTCAAGCAGGATGCTTTCAACGTGCTCTACGGCACGGTGCCCCTGTACTGGGTCGCCCAGCCGTACAGCTACAACTGGAGCAAGCCGGAGTTGCGCGCCCGGCTGCTGGAGAGCTACCGCAACACCTGCAAGCTGCACGAGAAGATCGGCTTCGAGGAGATGGTCAGCCACGAGTTCGTGACCGCCGACCGGGCGGTGCAACACACCGTCTTCGGCGACGGGACCAACGTCTGGGTGAACTTCGGCGAGAAGCCGTGGACGCTCCAGCAAGGCGCGAAGTCATGGCAACTGCCGCAGTACGGCTTCTATGCGAAGGGGCCCAGGATCGAGCAGTACCGCGCTCTGCAGGGCGACCGCACGGTCACCTGCATCCACGGCGACAACTACCTGTACGCCTCCGAGAGCATCCCGCGTCTGATCGAGTTCAGCGGCGGGGGCGTAACGTGCAAGGTCGAGGCCCCGGGGCGCCTGCGAGTCAGCCTTGCCCCCGACACCAAGGGGCTGCGCCTCAACGTTCGCGCCCTGTGTCCCGGCAAGAGCGCCGGACCGTGGCACATACTCACGATGTCTCCTGAGGCCGAGCCGGAGCAGCTTGTCACCGTGCCGGCCGGCAAGGGCACTCTGATGCCCATCGAGACGCAGGGCCGCGAGGCGCTCACGCTGGTCGCGCCTGAGGCCCTCGCCGACCATGCCGAGCTGCAGTGGCAGGGCTTGCAGCCCTGGGGCCCGGGCCCCACCAAGCAGGGCCTGCGCGTGGCCATCACCGGCAACCTCCGCAACGTCGGCGGCAAGGCGGCCAGGCAGGCCACGGTACGCCTCGTGACCCGCACGGCGACGCCGCAGGAACTAGGGACGCAACGAGTGGACCTGCCGCCCGGGGCGACCAAGGCGGTCTCCTTCCAGTTCGACTCCACGCAGTATGACGGCGATGTGCCCCTGGCGCTGGAGGTGGCTACGGCAGGCAAGGAGCTGTGTCTGCGCGACAACCGCCTGGCCTTCAGCGTCCCGATCGCGCCAAACTGGACCCTGTGGGATGGGCACCTGGATCTCACCGTGAAGGCCGAAGCCGCCCTGCACCGCCCCCTCGCCCGCGTCCCCTTCGACATGGCGGCGGAGCGGATGAAGTTGGGCCTCAAGGGCGACGGCGACCCGGACTCGCTGCGCGTGGTGCTGACCGATAGCGGCGCCCAGTGCCTCGCCCAACTCGTGCCTTCGCTGTCATCGGGCACCGAGCTGGTCTTCCAACTCCCGCGCGACATGCAGCCGGGCAACAGCCTCGCCTGCCGCGTCTACTTCGACCGCGCCGTGCCGAAGCGCCACCGCCAGACCGCCCCTTCCTGCTGGCAGGCCGACCGCACGACGTATGACAACGGCACGTATAGCGTGCAGTTCGCCGAGGGTTACATCCGCGCGGTGCGGGTCGGTCCGCTCCAGGTCATGACGAACCTGGGCACCTCGTCCAAGGACACGGGCTGGGTGGACGAACAGGGCGAGGTCCAATCGTTCGATGTCCTGAGCGACGGGCCGATCTGCACGATCATCCGCGTGCAGAAGAAGATGGCCAACAACCACGCCCACGAGAAGCTATACACCTTCACCCCCGACTACTTCACCGTGCAGGTGCTGTCGTCGGAGATCTATGGCACCATGAGCCGGGCCTACTACATGGCCGACGCCGACTACGAGGACGACAAGGGGAACAAGGCGCGCATAGACGGCAAAGGGGATGCGGAGAACGTGTCAGGCAAGAACCCCGGGCCACAGTGGTACGCCACCTGGGGCCCCACGTGGGCGATCAACGGCATTCCGGTGACGCCGTTCGCCAACGTCGGCTACTGGGATGGCGGGAGCAAGGCGGGTCTGGGCTTCAGCGGCGGCCAGACCAAGCCGGGGCAGACCGTGGCGTACTTCATCCACGTCCTCAAGGAGGGCACGCCGCCAGCGACGGAACTGGCAAGGAGCGACCGCCAGCAGATGCTGAAGCCGCTGGTCGTGACGAGACAGTGAGGGTGGAGGGGCAAGGGTCGAGGGTCAAGGGTAACGGCAACGGCCGATGCCGTCACCCCTCCCTTCAGGGAGGGGTCGCGCCGCAGGCGCGGGGGTAGGACGACGGAGGGGCACTACAGGTACCGTCCGTACTCCCGGCACGTCTCGTACATCGCCTTGAGGTGCTCGGGCGGGGTGTGCGGGGCGAGGTTATTGCCCTCGCGCAGGACGAACTTGCCGCCCTCCATCACGCCCGACTGTAGGATGCGCTTCGTCTCCGCCACTAGCGCCGGGATTGGGCCGCTGCGCACCAACTCCACGTGCGGGCCGCCGTAGATCGTCACCTCCGGCCCCAGCTCCTCCCGCAGCCACCCATGATCCACCGGGAAGCCCGTGTCGAAGCTCATCACCTTCAGCTCATCACGGATGAAGCGGAAGTGGTGAGTGGCGTCGCCGCACAGGTGGATCGAGTTCGGCCCCACTGAGCCGAACTCAGCGACCATGCGCCTGTGATAGGGCAGCACGAAGTCGCGGTAGCAGTCGTGCGACAGCATCTGGATGGCGTCATCGGCCAGGCCGACGGCCGTACTCGTCTCCGGCTGTCCGAGGCGTGTCCGGAAGGCCTTGATGCGGCGGATGCTGGCCTCGGTGATGAAGCCCAGCAACTCGTGCACGAAGTCGGGATCGGTGTACATCTCCATCATCAGGGCGGTGGGGTCCATGAGCGCAACGGCTACCGTGAAGACGCCGTCGCAGCTTGCCCCCGGCACGCCGCCGACGGCGATCGGCCGGCCCATGAACTCCTCCGCCTGCGCCCACTCCTGGAACTGCTCGTAGTACTCCCACGCCCGCGCCAGCCAGCCGCTGAACGGCTCGGGCATCCCGCGGTCAAACAGCATCCGCTTGTTGTCGGCGCGCAGCAGCGGGGTCGTGTCCGGCACCTGCCCCTCGCGGAAGTGCAGCGGGCAGCCCCACCACATTGCCTCCCACGAGTTCTGCAGGTCCACGCCCACGGTCCAGCGCGCGGGCAGGCCCATCTCCTGGTCGAAGTACAGGACGTGGCGGATGTAGTGCTGCCGCCGCAGGCCGTGGGTGAACATCGCGCGCGGGTCGCCAAAGAACCGCTCGAAGTCGTAGCCCTCGGGGTTGGCGACCTCGTTGAAGATCGTGTTGCGGGCCGAGCAGTTGCAGGTCATCGGCACGCGGGTCGGCCGGCCCTCGTAGAAGGCCTTCCAGACGGCGGCCTGTTCCTCGTTGTGGGCAGTGAAGTCCGTCATGCTCTCGCTCATTCGCTGGCCCTCTCATCGTCTCCGTAGATCATCTGTCGCTGGACCGGGATACAGTGACCGAGGCGCCTCACCACGCCGTCGCGCTCAACGCGGACGCTCCTGAAGCCGAAGGGCAGGCCGGATTGCGCGATGCGGGGGACGCTTGGCAGATCGGGGGCGCCGTCGAGCACCTCGATGTGCAAGTGTGGAGCGTTGGTGTTGCCGGAGTTGCCCACGCGGGCCAGTGGCTGACCCGCGCACACCTCATCGCCGACCTGCACCTGCAGGCTGCCCTGCTTGAAGTGGGCGAGGAACATGAAGCGCCCGTGGCCGGCGTCCATCACAAGGTAGTTGCCCACCAGCTCCGTCCTGTCCGCAGGGATCTTGCCCGCAAACGATGGCTGCTTCAGAGACGGGGCGACATCTGGACGATCGCCGCGAGCCGCGACGACGCGACCCGCTACGGGCGACAGCACCGGCTGGCCGTAGCCCTCGAAATCCGTCAGTGGAGGGTCGTGGTCGGAAGGACCAAACACCACGTCGTAGTCCTGCGGCTTCATGAGATCAAAGGCGAAGGCAATGCCACCACCATGCTGGGCCTCGCGACCATTGGCCACGATCCACCTGCCGCGTAGCGGGAAGCGGTAGTAGGTCGTCGTCCGAGGCTTGAGGTCGAGACTCCACGTCTTGCTGACGGCCGAATCGCCGACCTTGAGGGACAGAGCAACTTCGGCGTGCTCCGGAGGCCCCGGCGCCTTGCCATCGTCGGCAAGGTACATGATGATCGGTCTGCCCGGCGCCGCCTCGCGATGTCCGGGCACGACTTCCTTCAGCCGATCGCCGCGGTACGTCGCAGTGGTTGCCGCGGCGGCTGTGACGAGTGAGACCTGCACTTGCTCCAGCGTCACGGCCGCGGAGGTCTTGTTCACCGCCACGAGCATGACCCGCCACCGCGGCACCACGCCGTCCGAGGCGACGTAGACCCGGCGCGGCACCACCTGCAGAACGATGTCCTCGCCCTGGGCCGCGCACCACGACATGAGCGCACCAAGCAACCCGCACACCAGCCACTTCCGCATCCGTCTGCCCTCCGGAAGATCCGCGCTACCGCAGGTCCAACTCCTCCATCGCGATCTTCTCGTCGTACACCTTGAAGCCGATCACGAACTCGATGGGCTCATCGCCGAAGGCGAACTGCCGCGAGATGACGAGCGTCTGGTCGTGCGCGTCGCGGGCGACGTGCCAACCGCGCGGGTCGGTCGCGGCCAGGCCGCGCGGGACGGCCAGGAACAGCGTGCCCGTGCACCCCGGTGGCCGCGTGGCCGTGCCCGACAGCGTCAAGCTCTCGCGGTCCCACTGCACCTCGCTCAGCTCCACCTGGCCCTGCATCAGGTGCATGTCCGTCCCCAACACCCACGGGTGCTTCGTGTGGCGCGACAGGCGATACACGCGGACCGAGCGCGGCGGGACAACGGCGGTGAACTCCCCGCTGACGAGGCCCAGGTACTGCTCGTTCCAGAACTCGAAGAGGCGGTACGTGGCGGGGTCGCCGTCCCGCTGCGGGGGACACCCCGCCCTGATCCCGTCGAGGCCCAGACCCGCCAGCGAGATCGGCAGCGTCAGCGCTTCGTCGTCGTAGTTGAGCACCGTCACGATGTCCCACTCGCCCCAGTCGGCCTGCACGTGGTTGTGGAACACGCGCGGGTAGGCCGGCAGCGGCCGGTCGAACAGGTCCACCGGTGTCGCGATCTCCGGCGTGCGCGGGAAGACCTTGCGAATCAGGTTCAGCCGCTCCTCGGAAATCGTCGCGATGTCATCGCCGAGCATCACCGGCCCGCCGCAAATGCCGAAGAGGCTGGCGACGATCTGCGCCTCGCACAGCGGCACAGGCTGATCGAGCGTGAGCACATTCGCCGAGTCATTCACGAACAGCTTGCGGTGGGTGAAGTAGTAGCCCGCCAGGTTGCCCGAGGCGTAGCTGTGCGAGGTCCAGAAGTTGGCCCCGTTGATGACGAAGCTGGCCGGGTAGAAGTAGCTCTCGGGGTTGATGGCCCGCCCCTCGCCGTAGTCGTTGCCCATGCGGCAGGCGTCCATGAGGCCCACATCCCACAGGTTCGGCCCGGAGCTGGATAGCAGGTATGTGTCCGGCCCGGCGGCCTCGCGCACGGTCTCCAGGCCCTGCCGCAGCAGATCGGGCCCGCGCAGCACCGAGGGGTCGTGGTGCTCGTCATACACCGCGCCCTCCACCGGATGCGCGATAGCGTTGAGGAAGTCCACCATGTAGTAGCGGATGCCCCACTCGCGGTACGTCGCGAAGACCCTGGCGATGAAGTCGCGCGCAGTGGGATGCGTGGGGTCGAGCGAGTAGATGGGCGGGCGCTGGTCGAGGGGCAGGCGCGCTGCGGCCCCGTAGTTCCAGTGGGGCACGGCCATCGCCGGCGCGCCGTCTCGCTTCAGGCAGGCGTCCTGGAGCTGGGCCATCTTCTCCTCTGCCCCTGCGCAGACCCAGAACGCCCCACACCAGAAGCCCAGCTTGAAGCCCAGCTTGCCCAACTCCGCAGTGAGGTGCTCCGGCCCGCTCGGGAAGTTCGTCGTGTCCCATTCCAGCCAGTTGCCCGGGTAGCCGTCCTTGATGTTGCCGATGCTGACCCACACATACTCGATGTCGCAGCCCGGCAGCCGCTCGCGCAGGGCCCGGCAGTTGCGTAGCACCACGTCCTCATAGGTGTCGGTGTTGAAGGCATCCACCCACGACCAGCCCAGCCAGCCGCCGGGTGTCTTCGGCCAGATCGGCGGCCGGTAGACCTCCGCCGCCCGGTCGGCCCAGTGGTGCAGCGACTCGTGGAAGTCCTCGCTCGCCTCGATCACCAGCGTCTCGGTCGCGATGGTCTCGCCCGGCGGCAACAGGTAGTCCTGGAAGTCGCACACGCACTCCAGCGAGGCCAAGCCGTCCTGGCCGTAGTCGAAGCGATGAATGGTGTGCTGGTGGGTGAAGGGCACGAACCCCAGGTGCAGCGCGCGCCCGGCCGCGTGGCTGACGAACTGTAGCAGGACGCGCGAGAAGCTGTCCTCGGCCTCGTCGGCGCGATGCACACGCGTGGGGCCGGTGGTCCCGGAGACATGCAGGTACACGGCGTTGCCATCGTCCCCGGCTAACACCGCCTCTCCCCTGTCCCCCGCGATGCTCACCAGCCGACACTCGCCTAGCCGGATGGGTGCGTCGGTGGGATTATGTATCTCCGACGAGATGAGCAGGCTTCGCCCGTCAGCGCCCCGGTCCAGGCGGATGGTCCAGTCCAGGTCAGGCGCCCAGAACCTGACGGGCAGGCGGAGCGACGTGGGAGCGCGGCTCTCCAGAGCCGCAGTTGTGGGAGTGGTCACCGACCGCGACGGCCCCGCCTCAATCGCGGCCTTGACGAGGCTGTGCTCGACGCCGTCGGCCTGCAGCGTCATGTCGAACCGCAGTCGCACCGAGCCGTCTTCGGTCTCGACCTGCAGCAGGCGGTTCACGTAGTCCAGTTCATACGGCTTCCAGGGAAGGGCCATGGGGAGTCTCCTCGGTGACGGGCGGCGTAGGCTCGGGCCGGGGGCATGCGGCCACCGTAACCACGCACTATTCTCCTCGCGCCCGGCCCGACCTGCGCCGGGAGGGATACGCTCGCGACGAGACGAAGGTACAGGCATGATCGTGGACTGCCATACTCACATCTTCGCCGACGACATCGCGGCCAAGGCCGTGGCGGCGCTCCGGGAGGCCTACCGAGCCGAGCCCGTCGTCATACCCACCGTCGCCAACGTACTCGCGCACATGGCGCAGTCCGGCGTGGACCGCATCGTGGTCTGCCCCGTCGCCACCAAGCCCTCGCAGGTCCGGCCCATCAACGACTGGCTGCTCTCGCTGCGAGACGAGCGCCTGATCCCCTTCGCCGCCATTCACCCGCACTGCGCCGATGCGGCCGAGGAACTCAAGCGGGTCGAGCGCGCCGGGGTCAAGGGCCTCAAGCTGCAACCCTTCTTCCAGCAGTTCACCTTCGACGACCCGCAGTTCGCCCGCCTGCTCGACCTCATCGCGGACCGCTTCCTGGTGATGATGCATGCCGGGGACGAGATCTTCCCCCTGCCGGAGATCCAGCCCACGCCCGAGCGTCTCGCTCGCCTGCTGGATCGCTTCCCGAAGCTGCGCATGATCGCCGCCCACGCGGGGGGCTACAAGCTGTGGGACGGGGTCGAGCGCGAGTTGGTCGGGCGGCGGCTGTGGTTCGACCTGTCGTACACGACCGACCGGGCGCCCGTGGAGCAACTGCGCCGCATCGCGCTCAACCACGGCACGGACAAGGTGCTCTTCGGCAGCGACTTCCCGTGGCAATCGCAGACGATGGCGCTCGAGGGGCTGCGGGCGCTGGAGCTCGGCGCCGATGCCGAGCGCGCCATCCTGGGGGACAACCTCCTGCGCGCCCTCGCGTAGGCTTCATCGGAGGCACAGATGCGTCTGGGAGCACACGTGTTCAAGCCGTTCACGAATGCCGAGGAGTGGGCCGCCGTGGTCAAAGGCTACGGCTATGGTTGCGCCTACTGCCCCATAGGCCCCGACGCCGACGACGCCACGGTGGCGTCGTACGCCGAGGCCGCGCGGCGGCATGATATCATCATCGCCGAGGTCGGCACCTGGAGCAACCCCATCTCGCCCGACCCCGCCGAAGCTGCCGCCGCGCTGGACAAGTGCAAGCGCGGCCTGGCCCTGGCCGACCGCATCGGGGCGCGCTGTTGCGTCAACATCGCCGGAGCCCGGGGCAGCAAGTGGGACGGCCCGCACCCGGATAACCTGAGCGCCGCTACCTTCGACCTGATCGTGCAGACGGTGCGCGACATCATTGACACGGTCCAGCCGCAACGCACCTTCTACACGCTGGAGACGATGCCATGGGTGCCGCCCCACACGCCGCAGTCCTACGCCGACCTCGTGGCGGCCGTTGACCGCCCGCAGTGCGCCGCGCACTTCGACCCCGTCAACATGGTGAACGGCGTCCTGCCCTACTTCGGGAATGCGGCGATGATCCGTGAGAGCTTCGCGCTGCTGGGGCCGATGTTCCGCAGTTGCCACGCCAAGGATATCCGTCTGGAGGAGCAGCTCACGACCCATCTGAACGAGGTGCGTCCGGGACTGGGCGGGCTGGACTATCACGCCTATCTCGAGGAGCTGTCGCAACTGGATCCGGACGTGTGCCTGATGATCGAGCACCTGCCCAACGAGGAGGAGTACCTCCTGGCGGCCGATCACATCCGCTCGGTCGCTGCCGAGATCGGCGTGTCGTTCCTCTAGCCCCAAACGAACAGGCCCCCTCCGCCACCGGAGGGGGCCTGCCCAATCCCCAATCCCCTGTCCCTACTCCTGCACCTCTATCTTCTGCCGGATCCACGCGATGGGCCCGTTCTCGGCGGCGAGGATGTAGATGATCTCATAGTTGCCCGGGGCCAGCGCCGTGCCGTTGGCGTTGGCGCCGTTCCAACTGATCTCGCCCGTCTCATCACCCGCCGCCGTCCAATTGTGGACGAGTTGGCCCTGGTCGTTGCGGACCTCCACCGTCTTGCGGTACTTGGCCGCCTGCAACACCCGCAGCCCCGCACTCATCGCGAGCACCGCGCTGCCGCCGCGCTGGCGCACGCTCAGTGTGTCCGGCGCGGTCGCGTCCATCCCCTCGAGCACCTTGATGGTGCGCCGGTAGCCGGTGACGCCGCCATCGCGATCCACGGCCTCCACGAGCAGCAGGTACTCACCCTTCCCCGGGAAGTTGACCTGCGTCTGGTATTCGCCATTCTTGATGGTCGCATCCAGGCCGTTGACGCGCACCCCGACGATACCCGAGCCCGGCGCGACCTTCCCGCCCACAAAGAGGTACGACTGGTTGGTGAGCAGCACGGGCGTGCGCCCGTCCGCCGGGGTCAGCATCAGAGTCAGCAGCGGCACGCGCGTGGCCGTCGGCGTCACGGATGGCAGAGTCGGTGTGGGGGTGGGAGTCGGCGGCTTGACCGGCGGCACCGGCACGCTCGGCGGCGCCACCGACGGCGTGGTCGGCTTCACCACGTTGGGCGTCGGCGTCTCAATGTTCGTCGCCGGGGGCGTCACGGGCGAGGGGAAGTTGGTGGGCAGCTTGATGGCGACCGTGGCGTTGGTGGGCGGCGCCGTGGCTGGCGGCGTCTTCGGCGCTTCCAGCGTGGCGGGGGCCGAGGTGGTCGGGCTCGGCCCGGTGGTCGGCGGCGGCGTGGCCGTCACGTCCGTCTGCCGGGGCACCGTGGCGGTGGGCGCTGAGGTCGTCGGCACCGTGGATGGGGTGGGGGCCGGCACGTTCGTGGACGGAGGCACCGGCGCCGACGCCGTGGGGGTCGGCACCGTCGGGCCTGGCGTCACAGGCGTGGTCGGCTGCACCACCGGCGTGGGCAACGGCCCGACGGGCTCCACGGGCACCACGGGTTGCGGTAGCGCGGACACCTCGGACGGCGGCAGCGGCAGCCCCCCGCTGCCCGGCACGTAGGCGAACACCGTGCCATTGTCGCCCCCCACCAGCAGGTGCCCGTCGGCGATGGCCGCGCACGTCATCAGCGGCTCACTCTCGCGCTGCACACCGACGACCTTGCCGGTGGGCCGCTCCAGCGTCCACAGGTGCCCGTCGCGTGAGGCGACGTACATGAGTTGTCCATTCACGAGCGTCGGCGCCGCGGCCACAGCGGACTTGAGGTCCGTCTGCCACTGCAGGTGGCCCGTCTTGGCGTCGAAGGCGCTCACCACACCCTCGATCGTCGTGACATACGCGCACTTGCCGTCCAAGGCCGGGGCGTAGGCGACGCTGCCGGTTACCTTGGTCGTCCACACCTGCTTGCCGTTCACGCCGTCGAGTTCGTAGACGCTGCCACTGCGGTTGGCGACGAACAAGCGGTTGTCGAGCGCCGCGGTGGCGGCCGTGATGGGGCCGTCGGTGGTGAAGGTCCAGATGACCTGTCCCTTGACCTCCTCGATGGCGTAGAGCTTGCCGTCGGAGCTACCCACAAGCACCCCCGGCGAGCGCATGGTGGGCGTCCCCGCCGCATCCACCCCGGCGGGAATGGGGCGGCTCATCTTCGAGGCCGAGGCCAACACGGGGCCGCCGGTGGAGATCTTCCAGACTAGACGTCCACCCGCGCGGTCCAGGCCGTAGATGTACCCGTCGCACGAGCCGACGATCACGAGCCCTGAGTCCGTCACAAGCGGCGAGGCGGTGACAGCGGCAGAGGTGCGGTAGCGCCAGATCAGTTGCCCGGTGGGCGGCCCGTCCTTCCGGGGCTGGGCGACGCAGAACACGTCGCCAGCCTCGGTGCCCAGGTACAGGCGGCCGTCGGCCCACGCCGGGGCGCCGGTGATCGGGGCCTCGGCGGGGAAACGCCACAGCCGCCGCCCAAGCACCACGTCGAGCGCGTAGAGCCACCCGTCATAGCTGCCGATGTAGGCGATGCCGTCCACGATGGCGGCCGAGGCGCGCACCGGCCCCTCCGTCTGGTAGCGCCAGGCCGGCTTGGCGGGCGGGGCGAACTCCGTGCTGGCGTACGACACGCCCTGGACGCTCTGTCCCTCGCGCGGCCAGGAGTGCCGGTAGGTCGGGAAGTAGGCGGTGGTGGTTCCGAGTTCGTGGATGTCGCCGGCGGTCCAGGCCAGCGCCGCCCGTGCCCCCAGCTCTCCCACATCGCCGGCGCCACTGGGCCACTTCGCGCTCTCCTCACGCTTCAGCGACTGCGGCCGGGCCAGCTTGATCCCCCACGGCACCTGCCGCGTGAGCATCACCCCGCCCTCGAACTCGCCGTCCACACTCTGTCCGAACACGCCGACACCGAAGTCCTTGTAGCTGCGATGCAGCGTCACTCCCATGCCGAAGCGGTCACGAATGACGCCGACCAGCCCGCGCAGGACCGTATCCCGCTTCATGGGTGTGTCGTAGTTGAAGGTGGCAGTGGCGGTGTCGTCGTCGTCCAGGTCCAGGGACCATGTGGCGGTGACATGGGTGCGAGGGCTCAGCGGCAGCGCCAGGGTGGTGTCCACCCCGCGCAGGAACTGCGTGTCGTCATCACTGGTGATCTGCAGGTGCGGGACGGCCCAGATCATCGGCGGCGCGCCGACACGCTCCGTCTCCTGGGCCTGTGTGGTCGCAAGGGGAAGGATGAGTAGTGCGATGAGGCCGACAACTGCGGAGAGGCGCATGGGAAGGCTCCCGACAGCGGAGTGCAAATCTGGCTGCGATGCGTAGGTTTATCCAGGGTAGATTGTACAGCCTTTGACGAGGACAAGTCAATGGCAACAGGCCTGTCGCCAGCGCGGGGCCCGGCTAGCTCACCTCCTCGCCGTCGCGGGCCATCTTGCTCTCCCACGCCAGCATTCCCAGGGTCTCCTCCACCGCCTGGGTGAGGGCCTGCTGCACGAACTCCACACTCAGCAGTTGCGGCGTGTCCACGGTGTAGTTGCTCGGCGGCAACATCTCATCGGCCACCTGTTGCCGCCAGCGGTAGATGTCACTGCACTGCAGCGGGGGAATGGTGAAGCGCACCTCGGCCTCGGACAGCAGCCAGCGGATCTCCTCCATGCGGGCGCCGTCAAGGCGGTGGAGCTGAATGTCCACCCAGTCGCACTCGTCGTAGAACTGGTGCTTGAGCGCCACGGCTTCGAGGCGCGGGGCCGTCACCACCATCTCCCACAGCTCCGGCAGGCCGGCCCGGAGTTGCTGCCGCCACACGTAGTCGGTGCAGATGTGGCTCAGCCAGCCGGCGAAGAAGGCCTCGGCTTCCGCATCGCCCCCGGCGAGGGCTGGTCGCAGGTGCGTGCGCAGGAAGTCGGTCAGCCGCTGGCCCGGGTGCCGCGCGCTGCGGAAGTGCACCGTGCGGTAGTCCACGCCGATGGTCACCCGGTAAGCGTCCGGGGCGATGCACCCCAGATATAGCGACGCACGGCGACGCTCCGACCACTCCAGGTGCTGGAGCAGTGCGTCAGCCACAAGCAGGTGCCCGAGTTCGGTCATGGTGCAACGCTCCCCGTTACGGCGCTGCCAGCGGCGCAGCCCCCCAGTAGTAGAATCTGATCTCTCCGGCCTTCATGCGCACCGCAAAGTCGGTTGAGGCGGTAGCGCCTACGGGCCGGCCGGTCGCCAGGTCGAACACGTCAGCCGGCCGCGGCAGGCGCACATGCTGCTCGCCGTCGGCGGCCGCCCGGATGGCGAGCAAGTTGCGGTTGGCGTACACGCCGGTGGCGCCCTCGCTGAACAGGTGCACGTCCGCGTCGAGCGCGATGCTGCGCAGCAGCGACGCCGGCAGATGCGGCGCCGCCGACCACACCGACTTCACCCCGCTGCGCTCCAGCACCGCCAGGCCGCCATAGTCCGTGCCCACCAGCGTGCCCCGTATGTCCGCCTGGTCATCCACGCAGGCGAAGCGAGGGCTCACCGGCAGCGTGCTGCCGTAGATGACGCGGTCCGGACCGGCCAGCTTCACCTGTAGCGGGCCGCGGTCGGTCCGAGGCGCCGGCCCGTCGGCCTCGTCAGCCTTGACGGCCCCCTCGATCGGGCGCAGGGGGCGCGCCAGCGTCAAGCCGGTCAACTCCTTGATCGTGCGGGAGTTCATCCCCGTGTCCAGGGCGCCCGGCGCATACACCCAGACGGCCGTGCACTTCTGCGCCGACAGCGCGCTCAGGAGTTGCTTGCGCGCCTCGCCGTCCAGATAGAAGGCGTCGAGGAAGACATACATGCGATAGCCGACGGCCAGCCCGTTCAGCACATCATCGAGGGTCCAGACATCGTAGGGCGCGCCCATCAGGGCCAGACCGAGGCGTTGGTCGGACAGCAGCGGCTTCGTCAACTCCGAGCCGCAGGCCGTGTAGGCGGCGCTGATATCGTCCACGACCACCGCGATCTCAGCGGGGCCCGAACGCGGCATGGTCGGCGGCAGTGCGGCCAGACGCTGCACCCACGCGGCCTGTGGCGGGGCCTCCACCGCGGCGACTCCTCCCCACATGGCGGCGTTGGTCACGGCTGCCTCGCTCCGTCCCGCATCGCCCTGTGCCACCCACAGCTTGCCGTGCTGGGCGATGGAGGCGGCCACTGTCGTGGCCAAGGGGGGATTGGCGCTCTCGCCGAAGGTGCCGGGGGAGGCGATGAAGTCCAGCTCCTCAGCCGAACAGACCGGCGACAGCGCCAGGTGGCCGCCATTCTGCAGGCCACACCGCGTGGCCGCCAGATCAAAGGGGTGTCCGTAGGCCACGCCGACGAGCTTCTTGCGCCCGGTCGCCTCCCGCGCCACCGTCGCCAGGGCGCGGATGGTGTCCACCACCTGGTCGGAGCAGAAGATCTGGTAGTCCACGACGTCCTGGACCCCGCTGGGGTCGAGCAGCACGCCGCTGGGGGAGCGCGACCGTCGCGCCTGTGACGGCACGCGCACCTGGCTCCACCCCATGATCGGCTGGAGCTCCTTGAGCGCCTCGGCCGAACCCAGCGGCGACCGCGGCTGGCCCCAGGCCATGCGCAGAACGGCCACGTCCCCGTACTTGGCCTTCAGCCACGCCCGGAAGGCCTCCTGCTGGGGGGCGCTGTAGTCCGCGAACGCGCCGTCGGAGGCGCCAGGATAGGCCCAGCGCCCATCCTCGCCCGAGGCGAGCTGGTAACCGATGATGGCGGGTCCCCACGGGCTGTTCTCCAGGTGCTGGATCAGCCGCGTGAGCGCCGCCCCGGCGTCCCGTCGCCACGCTGCCGAGGCCCACGAAGCGAAGGTGTGCTTGGCCGCCTGCACGGACGCCGGCAGGCGCGGCTTACCGTCGCCGAACACCATCAGCTCGCCGGGGTGTTGGGCATCCCACCATGGCGGCGAGGAGATCGCGATGATCGGGATAAGGTAGGCGTCGGGGTTGGCGCCCAGGGCCGCGGCCAGCCGGGCATGCACCTGAGAGTAGTCGAACTTGTCCGGCCCCAACCAGACGGGGGCGGAGTGCCCGGTGTAGTCGAAGTCACTCGTTACGTTGAGCATTAGCCACGCCGTCTGCTGGGGTAGCGTCTCGGCGCGCCACCACCCGCCCAGGACGGGGAGCCCCACGCCATCCACCACAAAGCAGCCCCCCTGCGCGGCGGGGCGCACCTCGATCGCCGTGGGCGCAGGACCGGCCTGGACTGTGAGGGTGCGCGCCACCTCGCCCGACAGGTCGTGCCCCGGCGCCGCGAGCTTCAGTTGATACGGCCCCCCCGCGATATGGCGCGGCACCGCCAAAGCCATCTCCAGCCGCGACTGGCGGGGCGCAAGCGTGAGCTGCCTGGTGGCCACCGGCATGCCGCTGCGGGACAGCGACACCGAGAGGCTGACAGGCCGCAGCAGCGGCGGCGTTGCCTCGACCCCGGCCCTGATCGTGGCGATGTGTCCCGCGGTCACCTCTGCGGGGGCGCTCAGGTCCGTCACCGTCAGGTGGGGCGGCGGCGCCTGCAGGGCGCACAGTTCGTCGAGATAGAGGGTGGTCTCAGCGGCCGGGGGCAGAGCGGACAGCACCAGCTCCACGGTGCGGTACGGCAACTGTGGGGGCGGGTCGGCCGCGAGGAACTCGTCGAGGCCGAAGACATAGCGGAACCAGTTCTTCTGCAAGCCCAGGCCTCGCGGCTGGGTCGTGAAGGTGCGGCCCGCGTCGTCGGTGAGCCGCAGCGACAACTGCACCGCGTGCTCGAGCGGATTCTTGATCCACACTGCGAAGCCGTCGGCCGGCGCCGTGGTGTTCACCCGTAGAGCCGCCTCGGTCACACCCTCGTGGGGCTGCAGTTGCCAGCGCGCCGAAGTCCCGGATACACGGGCATCGGCGCAGCGGGCGAGACGGAAGCGGGTGAAGTCGCGGCGCACGGCAGCGTCGGGGGGCCCGGTCACGGTGAATGGCTCGCGGTCGAAGGACTCGACCGCCGTGGCCGTCCAGTCGGCCAGCACGTCATCGGCCACCGCCGCGCCGCCCCAGACGGTGAGCACCAGCAACGCGAGCAGGCAGCGCGAGGCCCTCATGGTGTCATCGTCTTCCGATCCCAGTTGTTGATGTCGCGGTCGAGGCCCTTGCCCCCCTCGCACCCATCACGGCCGTAGCTGGCCAGGTCATAGGGCCGCGCCACGTCGCTGCCCGGATAGGGTTGCCCGGGACAGACATACTTCAGCCGTCGTCCCCACGCGTCGTCCACCACCCGCGCGTCCGATACGTAGGGGCCTGCCCAGCCCTTGGGTATGGGGGGCTGAGTCGGCTTCTGGTACAGGGCGATCAGGCCCTGTCGCTCGGTCGGGAAGGCACCCGCGCAGTCCGCGCAGTACTTCTGCATGGCCGTCTCGACCAGCAGCATCCGCTTGATGGTCAGCTTGCGCTTGTCACCCTCCGCCTTGACGTTGACCCACTGTACGAACCCGAAGGCTAGGGCGACTACAACCACCAGGGCGATGAGCAGTTCCGTCGGGGACATGCCGCGTCGCGTGCTGTGTCTCATGCTGTGTCTCCTGGTATTGTCAAACCCTCCGGAAAAGAAGAGGTTCCAGCCGGGGCGCGCCGCCACGCCGTCAGAGCGGCCATTCCCCCGACATCATGCGCACGAAGTTGTCGAACAGGTAGCTGGCGTCGTGCGGGCCAGGGCCCGCTTCGGGATGGTACTGCACACAGAACAGCGGCAGCTCCTTGTGACGCAGGCCCTCGCAGGTCATGTCGTTGAGGTTGACATGGGTCATCTCCATGCCCGAGCCCTGGAGCGTATCGAAGTCCACGCAGAAGCCGTGGTTCTGGGTGGTGATCTCGACTTCGCCGGTCAGCAGGTTCTTGACCGGGTGGTTGACGCCGCGGTGACCGAACTTGAGCTTATAGGTCCGCCCCCCCATTGCCCAGCCGATGATCTGCTGCCCCAGACACACCCCGAATACCGGCACCTGGCCGATCAGGCCCTGGGCCGTCTTGATGGCATAGTCCAGCAACTCCGGGTCGCCGGGCCCGTTGGACAGCAGCACGCCGTCGGGGCGGTATTCCAGCACCTGCTCCGCCGTCGTCTGGGCCGGCACGACGATGAGGTCACAGCCGCGGTTGTACAGGTGGCGCAGGATGTTCTGCTTGATACCCCAGTCCATGCACACCACGCGGAAGATGCGCGGGGCATACAGCGGCATGCCGTCGCGGACCACTGTTCGCGGCTTGGGCCGGGGCTCACGATCGGGGGGCAGCTTGTCGGGTGTGAAGTCCTCGTCTATGTAGCCGTCCTCGGCCCAGCGCCGGGGCCGCTTGCACGACACGTCCACCACGAAGTCTACTTCCTCCAGCCGCGGCGCCGTGCGTGCCTTCTCCACGACGCTGTCGGGGTCGAGGTCCACGGTGGAGATCACGGCCATCTTCGCGCCGTGGGTGCGCAGGTGCTTGGTCAGCCGCCGCGTGTCCACCCCGGCGATGCCGGGGATGCCGTGCCGGGCCAGATAGTCGGGCAGGCTGATCTTCGCGCGGAAGTTGCTGGGGAAGCGACAGGCCTCGCGTACCACGAAGCCCTCGACCCACGGCCGCCAGCTCTCGTCATCCTCGGTGTTGAGGCCGTAGTTGCCCTGCTGGGTGTAGGTCATGGTCACGATCTGGCCGCGATAGGAGGGGTCGGTCAGCACCTCCTGGTAGCCGGTCATGCCCGTGTTGAACACGAGTTCACCATGCCGCTCGCCCTCGGCGCCAAAGGACTCGCCCACGAAAACAGTTCCATCCTCGAGACCCAGGATGGCAGGCTTGTGTTGCTTGAACACGCTCATGTTGGTGGCACCGGTTGGGAGTGACGGGTTGAGGAAGGGTCGTCGGGGGACCCAGGCAATTATACCACTTGTCCCCTCCGGGCCTCAAGGATGTGCTGTTGCCGGCGGCACGGACGGCTTGGCCGGGGCGAGAGGGGCGGCCGGCAGAGCCCTGAGGATGTGGACCGTCACCTCCGGGAAGGGGTACAGCCAGTCCTGGGGCGGGTACCAGCCCAGCACTCCTGACAGGGGCGCCTCGCGCGCCGTGACCGCCGCCGGCAGGTACAGCCGGCTCAGCGTCTCGCGGAACTGCCGGGCTTCCGGCTGCTCCAGGCGCAGCGCGTCACGCACCTCGAAGTTGCTCAGCGTATACGCGAAGGGCTGCGTGCGTTCCAGAGCCGCCGCGTCCACGCCCGTGATGGCCAGCGGGCGCAGGGGCCGGCTGAACTGCCGCCAGAAGCCGTTCTCGCGCAGCACCTGTCCCCCATTCAGCGGGTCCACGGGCGGAACATTGAACCACGGGTCCCACGCCATGCCCACCGTCCGTCCCGGCGGCACATTGTGCATGATGGCCTGCAGCCCGACATCGCGCGGGTCGAACTCGCGCGCCAGCCGCAGGGACAGCGTCGCCGACACCCCCAGCGACAGCCCGACGGCCAGGGCCGGCAGCAGCACCGCCACCAGGCGCAACTCGGCCCGCCGCCGCTGCATGGCGGCCGGGCCCGCTGCCACCAGCAGCGCCAGCACCGGCGTCAGGCCCACCTCGTAGCGGCCGTAGCGCACGTTCGCCAGCGCGATCATCACGAACCAGAGCACCCCGAACACGATGACACCCAGCGCCGGCCGCCGGAAGCGACTGAAGCACACCGCGAGCAGACCGATCACCGCCGCCACCGTGGCCCCGCCTGTGGTCAGGGTCAGGCCGAGACCATGGAACAGCCACCCGTTGGGGTCAGCCGACCGTGCCGGCTCCTCTCCCAGACGCATGTGGTTCAGCTCGAACAGGATCTGCTCGCGGGCGTGCGACCAGTCCAGGAACGTGTACGGCGAGGTGAGGGCGAAGGCCGCCGCCGCGATCACCAGCATCGCCAGCGGCTGCCAGGCCACCAGCCGCGTCTTCCGCTCGCCCGGGATGGCAACGAGGTGCGCGATGAGCGGGGCGATCACCACTAGCGCGCCGTTGTATTTCACCGAGGCCGCCAGCCCGGCGCATAGCCCGGCGTACAGATAGTCGCGTGTGGTGGCCCGCCGCCCGATCCGCACCGTGAACAGCAGCGTCAGCGCAATGAAGAACGCCTGCGGCACGTCCACCGTCGCGTAGTGCGAGTGCAGCACGTGCAGGGGGAAGACGGCCACCGCGAGGGCTGCCAGCAGTCCGCCCCGCCGCCCGAACAGATCGCGACCCGCCAGATACGCCACGAGCACCGTCAGCAGCGCCAGCAGCAGGTCTACGCAGCGGGCCGCCAGCGTCCAGTCGTGCATCATCTTCGCCATGGCCTCGGGGTTCATCACCCCGGGCACTGGGCTGTCAGCCAGTACAACCGCCACCGTCACCAGGTACAGGTACAGGCTGCCGTAGTTGAAGAAGTGCGGGTTGAGGTCGCCGGCCAGGACGGTCGAGAGGGCGCCGCGCAGCGAGTGGTACTCATCGGGGTGGTACGAGAAGACGTGGGTCGCGTTGGGTAAGCCCCAGCCCAGTCCCGCTATCCTCAGCAGCGCCGCCAGCGCCAGGATGACCAGGAGCGGGAACCAGACCCGGCGGGCCCGCCGCACATGCTCCGGAGGGCGGGGCGGCTGGTCCGCGTCTGCTGCGGGCGCAGGGGCGGACGACTCCAGCCTGATCGGGTCCATGCTCCGGCTCCTGGGGCGATGCGTGCTGTGGTTGAGGTCCGAGCAAGAGTATAGCGGCCCCGCTCGCCAGGCGCAAGGCCAGGGGGTGCAGCCAGGGGGGATCGACCGGTTGCCGGGCAGGTGGAGGGCGGGGGCTTGTACCCCGCCCAGGAGGGCGCCGAGCAGACAGATGGGCGGGGCACGAGGCCCCGCCCCACAGTCGGCCAGAGCCCCCGGTTAGTCGGCCTTCAGATGCAGCAGCGCGTAGGTCGTGGTCGGCCCCCAGTTGCCGGCGCCGTCACGCCCGCGGATGTGGAAGTACCAGATGCCACCGGGCATGGCCTCGAAGCTCTTGGCCACCTCCGGCCCCTCGATCGCCTCGTCGGGAACGGTGGCAGCATTCTGGTCCAGCACGTAGCTATAGCCCTTCAGGCCCGTGGTGTCCGTGGCGCGCCAGCGCAGCACCGGCGGGTACTTGCCGATCTGCCCGATGACCAGGTTGTCGAAGTGGGCCACCGCGCCCGCGGCGTTGTCCATTGTGTTGCGGTCGCCAATCATGATCTGGTCCGCGACCAGCGGGCCGTCCGCGTACTGTCGGCGCATCATCGGCATGATCTCGACCTGCGCATGCCGCCACCTGTCGTCGGCGATCACGCCCGGCACCCGCCCGATCACATCGGTCGCCGCGTCATTGAGGGTGATGGCATGCCACTTGCCGCGCATGGAGATGCTCAATGCCAGCTTGGTGCTGGCGGGGATCCTGTAGTCGAACGCGATCACCGGGTACTTCTCGCAGTCGTACGCCTCGTTGGTAATGATCGCTGACATGTGCCCGCCGGCACGCTGGGTGGTGAGCTTCAGGGAGTTCTTGCCGGTGCTGGCCTCGGTGCCGTCCAGCTCCACGCGGGCTCCGTTCTCGCCGTCGTAGGTGCGCCAGGAGGCGAGGCCGTCCTCGAAGGTCTGCGTCAGGTGCGTCGGGTGCGTGGTGGAGTGGATCTCGCGGACCACCGGCGGCTGCTTGTCCAGCGAGTAGTCCATGGTCCAGTCCCAGGGGGCCAGCGGCTGCACCGGGTTGCCGGCGTAGTCGGCTGCGGCCAAAAGTTGCACCGACACCTTCTCCTGGTCGGCAAAGACCACCGGGTTGGGGCGCACTTCCTCGCAGTTCCACACCAGGCGGCCGCCGGTGGGGATGAAGCGCAGGCCGAAGCCGTCCATGGCGTACTCGGCCGCGCCGACCTTCAGGCGGATGGTCGCCGGGTCAATGCCGGCCAGCCCCTTGTCGGCCAGCCCGATACTGACCACCGACGTAGCAGCCTTCTGACCGGCCGCCGGCCCCTGCGCCACAGCCGTCGGGGCCTCGGAGTCGACCAGCACCCGCCGGCTGGTCACGGCGCTCCAGTTGCCGGCCTTGTCCTCGGCCCGCACGTGGAGCCAGGCGTCCGTCTGCCCCGACAGGTCCACCTGGGCTTCAGCTCCGGGTGCGTTGAGCTTCTCGGGCGCGGCGCCGGCGGCCAGCGCATCCAGTGCGTAGGCGGCGCCTGCCAGGCCTGACACGTCCGGCGACGCCCAGGCCACACGCAGGGGCTTGGCGCCGCTGACGACCGGGATGATCTGGAAGTCGTCGAGGTGGTAGACCGCGCCGGGCCGGTTCCCGGCCCAGCCCCAATCGGCGATCACGAACTGGCGCACGATGAAGGTGGGCGCCTGTGCGTCGTCGGCCCGCAGCATGTCGTACAGGTTGAAGCTGGCCGTGTGCCATTCGTTGTCGGGCTTGACGTCCGGCACGTTGCCGATGCTGCCCAGCTCCGCGTCGTTGTCCATGAAGTGGATCTGCTTCCAGTCACCGTTGACATACACCGCCAGGTCGGCGCGCAGTCGGTCGTCGCACTTGTAGGCGAAGCTGACGATGCGGTTCTTGCCGGCGTCGAAGGGCTGCTGAAGCACGTAGGCCCCAAAGCGCCGCGCGGCTTGCGGGTTGTACAGCTTCAGGCTGTACTTCCCGCTGTTGGCGGTGCTGGCATCGCGTGTCAGCACGGCGCCCCCATCGCCGTACGTGGCCCACTGGCCCAGGTCCCGCTCGAAGTCGTCGTCGCAGACATAGCCGTCGCCGATCTGCACACGCGGCGCCGCCGGCGGGGTCTTGTCGTTGCTGACCTGCAGCCCCAGGTCCCACTTCTGCGGCGCGGCCAGCGCATTGCCCGCGCGGTCGGAGAGGCCGGTCAGAGCGACCGCCACGCGCTGCCCATCCTGCAGCGCCAGCCCCAGGGCGCGCGGGTCCAGGTCCACCTCCGACTTCAGCGGGTCGTAGGTGACGCCCGGCGAGGCTGCGTTCAGCTCTGCCTGCCCCACCGTCAGCTTGAGGGTCGTCAGGTCGGGACCGCTGCCACCCGGGTCCTGTATGGCCAGGCGCACCGGCTGGTCGGTCAGGCTGGTTCCCTCGGCAGGTTCGGCCAGCTTCACCGACGGCGCGCTCCGGTCCACCCCCAACGCATAGTTGATGGCGTTGCCCGGCTTACCGTCCTTGAGGAGCGGCCGGATGTGGGCGTAGAGCGTGCCTTCGCCGGCGAGGTCCTGGGTGAAGTGCCCGTCCTTGCAGTTGGCCTCGGTGGGTGCGGCGCCGTGCGGCTTGTCATCCACCGCCACGGCGTAGCCCGCCACCTCGACCCCGGTCTTCGGGGTCAGGGCCAAATCGAGCTTCGTCCCTCGCGCCTGTCCGGCGTAGAAGTTGTCCATGTACCAGGTAGCCCCGGCGTGGTTGCCGCCGAAGCCTGCCATCAGGTAGCCCTCGTTGCTCAGGTTGCCGGCCCACAGGTCGCTGCAGATCATCGAGGCGCCGAGCCCCACCCGTTCCTGCAGCGCCCCGAGCAGGTCGAACTCCGCGTGGCGCCACTTGCCGTCGGCCACGACACCGCCGATGGCGCCGAGAATCTCACAGCCGTTCGCCGGCCCCTTCAGCCCGCCGAACACGATCTCATACTGCTTGCTGCCCTGGGTGAAGTACAGGTTGACCTTCGCGTCCGGGGTCAGCCGGTAGTCGAAGGACAGCCGCGAGAGCTGGCGGGCATCGAACTGCGGAGTGATGAGGTTGACGCCGAAGTTGCCGCCGGCGGCGCGGTTGGAGAGTTGCAGGGAGTGTCCCTGCCCCGCCGGATCGTCCGGCACGATCGAGCAGACCGCGCCCTGGTCCTCGTCGCGCGCGGTGATCGTGCCCAGCGCGTTCTCGAAGTCGTTCTGGAGTGACGGATGGGTGGTGCAGGTCAGGACGGCCTGGGGCTCGGCCACGGTCGTCGTGGCCACCAGCGGCGAGGGCGTCGCCGGCATCGCGTCGCGCGGGAGCTTCTCGCTCTCATAGTAGACCTTCACGCGCGGGGTGATCATGTCGTTCTTGAGGACCCACAGCCCCACGCGGCCGCCGGGGAGCGGGTTGGGGTCGGTGCCCTCGAGGGCCAGGTTCTCGTCCAGGTAGACCTGCAGCTTCTGTCCGGTCTTGCGCACCCGCAGTTGCCACCACTTGCGGTGCCATTCATATGTGCTGGGCTGGCCGTTCTCATAGATCGGCCACAGCCCCTTCGGGTCGCGCGTCTCGGCGATCACACGGTCGCCGCGCATGATGCGGGTCCAGCGGTTGCCGTCACCGCCGACGATGAACGAGTAGCCGCTGTCGGGATTGACCCCGTCGCCGCAGATGCTGATGTTCAGGTCATTGGGATGCAGGTATGTGGGGTCGCGGTTCACGCGCATCTTGAAGGCGCAGTGCAACTCGACGGTGACATCACCCATGAACTCCCGCTTGTTCCACATCGCGGCGATGCCGTCGGGCGAGTAGCCTCCGTACCAGGACCACTGCGGGCTGCAAGTCCAGCGGTTGGTGGCGTTCCACTGGCCGCTGCGCACGACCCAGTCAGTCGGCGCCGAGCTGAAGGTGTAGTCATACACCCGGTCCGAACGCAGGTCCACGTCGCCGACCGACAGCCCCAGGGCCGCGCCCGAGACGAACACACGGCCCTGCTCCATCTCCAGGGCCGCCTGTGCCAGCGCCGCCTCCGGCGCCGCCTCAGCGGCCGCAGCCGTACCCACCCCAACCAACAGCATGAGGGCAACGACGAGTCTGGCATTCATCTAGGCTTGGCTCCGAAGGGCATGTGGTGGTACGCGCGCCCCACCGGGCTCGCGGGTCGAACCACCCGCGCCCGGTCATGGCTAGTCAACAGCGGAACCCAACGTCAGCGATTCACAGTCAGCACCGGCTGGTCGTTGACGCTCACGACGAACAGCTTGCTCTCGCGGCTGAAGACGATGTTGGCATCGCCCTCGACGTCCACCTCGGTCTTCTTCAGCTCCTGGTCGGCGGCCGACAAGGCGAAGGCCAGCTTCTTGGACTTCTCAGTGGCCGTGATGACCAGAGACACGCCCGTCTTCTGGCCCGGCTCGCCCCCGAGCATCGCCCGGGCTGTGCCCGTCTTGGAGCCGACGGCCGGGATCGTCAGGGCGACGGAGGTCTCGCCGAAGTAGTCGCCCTTGCTCCACCAGTCGTCCTGGCCCTCCGGTGGCTTCACCCACGGGGCCTTGGTGCTGGCCCATTCCGCCATCTCCGGGTGCTTGTCCGACTCGGTGAATTCCTTGGTGACGTGCGAGCCCTTGCGCGGCGGCAGCAGCGACAGCCGGACATTGTCGAAGGAGGCGCGCCCGTCGGCATAGAGGCCGATGGCCCCGCCGACCACGCCAGAGGCCAGAGCCTGCAGGCGCACGCTGCTGTCCACCACCCCGGTCAGCAGCCCGTCCTCGATGCTGACGCGCATGGTGTGCTTGACCGCCCTGTCGGTGAGCGCCTGCTCGGCCAGCACGGACCCGCCCTTGGGTGTGAAGCGCACCAGTTGCGCCTTCCCCGCATAGGACACCTTGGCCCCCGGCGGGGCCACGCGCAACACGCAGTAGCCCTCTTCGGTCTTGGCGATGGCGACACCGGCGCCCGCGGCGGGGTTGGTCGTCACCTCCGCTGCGACGGTGTAGCGTTCCCAGTTGGCGCCGGTCGCGCATGTCCCGCGCCCCGCGCTGCTGTGGGTCATCAGCCCGTTCTGCTGCACCCAGCCCTGGCCCCGCCACTTGCCCGCCGTCGGCTTGCCGAAGGTCTCGCGGAAGAGGTCCCACTGGTCGCAGGACACGTCGTCGAAGAACGCGCCGGCCTTGCCCTCGACGTACAGGCCCATCTGCCCCTGACCGAACAGCCCCGTCTCGGTCTCCAGCATGAGCTGGTCATCCACCACGCACTGCACGATGCCGTCGCAGGCCTGGGCGCGCAGCTTGGTCCATTGCCCGGGGTCATAGCCGCCGGAGCGCTCCGCGAGCACCGTCTCCTGGCCGCTGCGCATGGCCACGAGTTGCAGCTTGTCGCCATTGGCGCCGGTGTCGGCCAGGCTCGTCCAGCGGGCTACCAGGTAGTTCTTGTCGTCCTGGTAGTACAGCACGACGCCGACGGCCCCCAGGCCCATGGGCTTGACGGAGGTCTCGACACCGTAGCGGTCCCAGAACCAGTTGCCGGCGATGGTAATGGCCCGGGGACTGCCCGAGCCGAAGTAGGAGAAGGCGTTCGCTGACTTGTCGCTTTCCTCGCGGCCGGCCTGCGGGTCATCGCGCAGCGTACGTGCTTCCCAGTTGCCCAGGATCGGCTGCCAGATGCTCTGCGCGCCCTCCTCGCGCACGAAGTCATCTTGGGCGATCATCTCCCCCACCGGCTGCACGCGCAGGTCGCCGAAGGCGCCGCCTTTGGCCAGCGTCCCGACCTTCCCGTCGTGCAGCGTCGCGTCGTAGGCCCGCAGCACCACCACGCCGTCCCACACCAGGGCCATGCGCCAGTCGCGCCGCTGCAGCGTGAAGGGCACCTTCGTCCCGTTCTTGAGCGGCAGGGGCACCCGTGGACCGACAGCAACCGCCTGGCGGCCGCTGACGCGCGTGATGGCCGCTGCGCCCTGCTGGAGGGTCAGCAGGTACTGCTGCTTCCCACCCTCCTGGACGTTGAAGGCGATCTGAGCGGACAGCTTGGCGGCATCCGTGACCGCCAGGACGCCCCGGAGGTCGAAGTCACCTTCGCCTTCGTCCTCCAGGAACTGCAGGGGGGCGGGGTAGGCGGTGGCCGGAATGACGACTCCGGCAACCAGCAGGCATAGACACACAGATAGCTTAGTCAACGGGTCACTCCGCCTCTACCGGGTGGCTCGCTCGGCGCGGACCGGCACGTAGCTGAGGTCGCTGGTGAGCAGGAACTGGTCTATCTTGGCGCCGTCCTCACGGTTCTGGATCACTATCTGGACTGGCCCCGGCCCCATCTCGACAGTCGGGCCCTTGACCCAGTGCCACCGCAGGTAGCTGCCATCCTGGCCCAGCACCACGGCCGGCTTGCTCCCGATCTTCACGAAGAACGAGTTGCCGCACCCGTCCTGCCAGTGGCAGCGGCCCCAAAAGCGGTAGGAGGCGTGGATCGGCAGGTTGACGGTGTAGGTGGCATTGCCTGTGTCGGCGGGTCCGGTCTCAGTCGTCGCATGGGGGCGGCGCAGCGGAATCTGGATGAAATACCCGCCGGAAGCCAACCGGCTCGCCGTCTTCTGCATCGAGGGGGTGATGCTCGTGCACTTCTCGGCCTCGACGACGACCTTCTTACCGGCGGCCCAGCACAGCGTGACGACCAGGCAGGCCGCGACGACAGCAACGCACAGCAACTTCCTCATGTCCATCACCTCAGAAACCCTTGCTTCTTGCCGACGGCGCCGGAGCCGACGCCGCCCGTGTTCGCATGACCCCTTCGCGGGCCATGCCTGCGATGAGAGCGAAGATCAGCGCCCAGGCGAGGGCTGTGCCCCGCACGAAGACGCTGGTGAACAGGCTGCCGATCAGTAGCGCCACGCAGGCGCCGTACAAGCCGCACGCCAGGGCCCGACCGAAGGGCGTGTGGGCGTGCATCCACAGGCTCCCGGCCAGGTGCCAGTAGTGCCCGATGAAGGCCAGCAGGCACACCAGACCGGCCAGGCCCATGCTACCGGCCGTGACCAGGTAGAGGCTGTTCGTGTCCGGCTCGGACTTCCTGACATTGGGCAGGAAGCCGTAGTACTGCGGCTGGCCGATGTTGAGCTGGTAGTTGCCGGCGCCCACGCCCAGCACGAAGTTCTCGGCCAGCATGTTCAGCGACGGCATCCACTCGATCCAGCGCTTCTTGACGATGGGGCCCTGCGTCTGGTCCGCAGCCCCCTCCTCCCCCGCCACCTGCATGACTTTGTAGACCGGCCCCTCCTCGTACGGGTCGAGGGTGTCCTGGAACACCTGCCGGTTGAGCGGCACCAGGGCGACTGTCACTGCCATGAACACCAGTGTCGCCGCGGCCGCCTTCACGAGCAGGTGACTGCGGCCCCAGGTCGCGGCCATCGTCACACAGACGATCGCCACCACCCACACCATGGGCGGGGCCAGGATCGTCAGACCACCGACAACCGCCAGCAGGCCGCACCAGTAACGCTCCCACGCCAGTTCGGACCACAGCGTCAGCCCCAGGAACAACGGCAGTACCAGCGCCAGGAAGCCACTGTAGGCCGTCCGGCTCTGGAACAGTGACTTCACCGCCAGCGGGTCGTTGGTCGTGAAGTACTGGAACAGGGCATAGCCGACAGCCAGCGTCGTCGCGACGAGCAGGACTCGCACCGCCTGCCGCCGCTGCTGCTCGCCGAGCAGCACATTGGCAAACAGCATGTAGACGACGCCGAAGTACAGGACAAGCTGGATGATCTCCAGCGCCGCGGCCTTGGGGCTTTCGGCCCCCAGACCCGACAGCACGGCCACCGCCACCCAGGCCCACAGCGGCAGGGGCGGCCACGAGACGCGGCTGAGCCGCCCGCGCAGCCCCGTCGGCCAACCCTCGGGCAAGCCGGCGAACAGCACCCACAGGAAGAACAGCCCACCCACCATCACTGCCAGGACATCGGCCAGAGCGATGAACGGGCCATGCTTGGGGTCCACCGCGTACGCCAGTTGCCCCGGTGTGACGAAGATCAGCGCCAGTGCCAGCCAGGTCAAGAAGCGAGGCGGCGTGGGCCGCTCGATGGGTGCAGTCGCGTTCACGGGCCCTCCCCTCCGATCACCAGTCCGGCCAGCAGATTGCGGCCGAAGGCGAGCAGGATCGTCACCGCCAGGTAGATCTGCGGCCCGGCCCCGACCGTTGTTCGTCCGGAGGCGCTGAGCAGCAGCCGCGTCATCAGGTAGTACTGCACCGTCCCGGCGAGTAGCACGATCAGGGCGGCGTTCTCGATCTCGTAGAAGCGGCGCATGGTGAAGAAGGCGATCACGGATAGCGCCACGACCAGCGCCGCGCTCCAGTTGATCGCCCACACGAACGGCGACTCGTGGCCGTGTCCCAGATAGGCATTCAAGGTGCGCACGAACAGGAGGCCGCAGATGGCGGCCAACAGCAGACCCAGCATGGCCAGCCCTGGGGCGACGGCCGCCAGCCAAGAAGGCAGGCTGTCGCCCAGGGATGGGATGGCGGCCAGTTGCGGGTCGCGCGCCAGCCGCAACACCAGCGCTCCGCCCAGGGCCGTCAGGAGCTTGCCCCCGTCCTGGAACCCGCACCGACCACGCGTGACCGCAGCCCAGACCAGCATGGCGACTGCGACCAGCAGGTAAGCCCCCCACTGGCGCGGCGTCATGCCTGGTTGCAGAGTCCACACGGCCGAGACGGCCACAAGACCCAGACCCGCGTGCATCAGTCCGGACAGTAGGCTGATCTGGCGCCGATGGGCTGGATGCAGCGGCGGTGGTTCGAGTTCCAGGTCGTCGTCCATGCTATCTACCATCTATTGTAGTAGCAACAACTCTTAGACGCAACACATCCTCCGGCGTTTCCGGAAGAAAGTGAAGTCTATCATAACCAAGGACGCCTTGGAAGGCCTGCGCGAACGCGGTCGCCACCTCGGCGACCCCCACCACCAACCCCAGCTCGCGCAACGACACCATGGTGTCCGACGGCAGGCCACACGGGTTGAAGCCGGCGAACCCGGACATGTCGCAATCCACGTTCAGCGCCAGCCCGTGATACGTCACCCAGCCGCGCACCGCGATCCCGAGGGACGCGATCTTCCGTTCCTGTACCCAGACGCCTGTATGCCCCGGCCTATTCCCTGCCTCGACCCCAAGCTGCCGGAGCGTCTCGATCCCCGCCGCCTCAAGCTGCCGCAGATACCAGTGCAGATCCCGCCGCCACTGCCGCAGGTCAACAATGGGGTACGCGACCAGTTGCCCCGGTCCATGGTATGTTGCTTCCCCCCCCCGTGAGGTTTCCACCACAGGAATACCGTCGCCGTTCGTTGCCGTTCCCCCCTCTCCCGAACGCAGCGAAGCGGAGCGAGGGAGAGGGGCCGGGGGTGAGGCAGACGGGCCGTGCCCTCTCCCGACCGTGACCACCGCTTCATGCTCCAGCAGCAGCAGCGCATCCGGGATCTCCCCCGCCCGTCGCTGACGCACCAACTCCTCCTGCAGCGCCACCGTCTCGCCGTACTCCCGCCGCCCTAGCCGCCACACCTGAAGCTCCCTCACGCCTGCACCAGCCCCTCGTACATGCGCACATGCCCCGCGATCATGCGCTCCAGGCTGTAGTCGCGCTCGACCCGCTCCCGCAAGGCCTCCGCCAGGCGCGGCATCTGCGGGTCGTCCAGCGCCCGGAACAGCGCCAGTGTCAGCTCCAGGTGGTCGCCCGGCGCTACCAGCAGCCCGGTGCGCTCGTGCTCGATCACGTCCACATTGCCGGGGATGGCCGTCGCGATGACCGGCACGCCGGCCGCTCCGGCCTCCAGCAGCGCATACGGCAGCCCCTCCCACAGCGAGGGCAGGACGAACACATCCAGCGCGGCCAGGAACTGCGGGACATCATCGCGCTGGCCCAGGAAGTGGATCGCCTCCGACGCCTGCAGCGACTCGGCCAGCCGCCGCAGTTGCGGCAGCAGCGGGCCATGCCCGGCCACCGCCAGATGCACCCGCGGTCGCTCCCGATGCACCGCCGCGGCCGCCCGCACAAGCTGTGCAACGCCCTTCTGCGGCGTCAGCGCGGCGACGGTTCCGACGAGGGTAGCCTCTGTCGGCAGCCCCAGCGCTCGCCGACACGCTTCCCGATCTGCCGCCACCCGGAACTCGTCCACTCGGATGCCATTGGGAATGATCGCGATGCGCTCGTCAGGCACAACATGGTGCTGCAGGGCCAGTTGCTTCTGCCCGTCACATCCGGCCACGAGGACATCCGTCCACCGCCCGGCGAGCCGCTCCAGCGCCACATACAGCCCGCGCTTGAGGGCGGAGGTGCGCATCTGGAAGGCGAAGCCGTGGGGGTTATAGACGGTCCTGGGGCGGGGGCGCAGGCTCCGCACCGCCAGGCGGGCCAGGAAGCCACCCTTGGAGCTGTGCCCGTGCACGATCTGCGGCTGCCAGGCGGCCATCGCGATCCGCAGTTGCCGCAGGCACCGCCCGTCCGACAGCGGACTGATCTCCCGCCGCATGGGCAGATCCATGACCTGGATCCCGGCCGCGTCCAGTGCCTGGACGTCATCCAGAAAGCGCTCATCGCGCAACGTCGAGCACACAACATACTGCTGGAAGCGGTCGCGGGGGAGGTTCAGGCACAAGTCGAGCAAGTGCCGGCGCGTACCGCCGACCGTGGCTTCAAGCACATGGAGGAGGCGAATGGGGGACATGGCTCAATCAAAGAGGGAAGAGAGAAGACGGAAGAGCGACGAGCGAGAGCGCGCTTCGTGCCTCTGCCCTCTTCATTCTTCCTTCTTCACTCTTCGTTATTGCCTTTCCTCAGCCGCTTGCGCACCTTTTCGCGGACGAACCCCGCGACCATGGTCAGTTCCTCGATCTTCAGCAGCGCCGCCGTGACCAGGAAGACGCCGCCACCGCCACACCCCACGGCCGCCGCGAGCGCCAGCATGCGCAGCTTCTTGGCGGCAAAGGGCGGCTGCCAGGCGTTCAGCGTCGGGGCCAGGCCGGCGCCGATGAAGTAGATGACGCCGCCCATGAGGGCGGCCGCCAGTGCGAGCCTGGCGGCGAAGGACAGGACGGCGCGGCGGTCAATGTGACCGATCTTCCGGCGCAACGACCCGTACAGGATGATGACCTTGGCGCTCTTGCTCAGCGTCAGGGCCAGAGCCACGAAGGCGAGCGCCCCGGTGGCGCTAATGGAGCCCTGCGGCCACAGCCACATCACGCCCAGGCCGGCGATGATGATGTTCAGCACCGCCATCCCCGCGCCCCAGTAGTTCGGCGTCTTGGTGTCCTGCAGGGCGAAGAACCACTTCATGATGCTGGTTTCCAGGGCGAAGAACAGCAGCCCCGGAGCATAGCAGAACAGCGCCAGCGCCGACCGCGCCGCATCCTCGGAGGTCATCGCCCCGTGCTCGTAGACCACGGTGATGATCGGCCGAGCCAGGAACATCATCGCCACGGAGATGGGCACGAAGATGAAGGCCATGATGCGCGTCATGCTGACCAGCGCCTCGGCCAGCTTGTCCTTCTCGCCGCGCGCGGCCCAGCCCGACAGGAAGGGGTAGACGACGAAGCTGACCGCCAGCGGCAGGATCTGCAGCGCCGAGTCGCCCATCGTGCGGGCGAACTTGAGGTTGGTGTACATGCTGGGGCCCAGGCGGTCGGTGTACACGCTGTCGGCGTAGTTGCGCGCATAGGCCGCCGCCATCCCCAGCAGCAACGGCGGCATCAGGCTGAAGACCGTCCGCGTGCTGGCATCCCGCACCGGGCTGGCAATGGCCCGGTAGTTGCGCAGCTTCCCCACCAGGCCGGGGAGCATCACGAAGAACCGCAGGCAGCCGCCGATGATGGCCCCCAGCGCCGCTGCCAGGATGCCGTGCGAGCCGTGCGGGTCCCAGAGCAGGTACACGCCCAGCACGATCCCGGCGGCGCTCCCCACGCGCAGCGAGAACTCCGCGAACGCCGGCAGCGTGAAGCGCTTGTAGGCGTGCAGCGTCAACTCCGGCATCAGCGACAGGGACAGGAAGATGATCGTCGGGGCCATGACCCGGATCATCAGGACGCCCGTGGGGAAGCCGATCGAGTCGGCGGCCATCGTCGGCCAGAGCGTGCGCAGGATCTGGGGGGCGAAGACCTCCAGCACCACCGTCAGCGCCAGCAGGAGCAGCAACTCCAAGTTGCCCACCGTGCTGGTGAGTTGCCAGGCCTTCGGCTCCCCCTCCTCCTTCATGTCGCGCACGAACTGCGGCAGGTAGGCCGGACGGATGATCTTCTCCAGGTTCGTGTACGTCCCGTAGATCAGGACATCATAGACCCGGTAGAAGGCATCGGTGCGCACATCGCTGCCGAAGTACCCGGAGATGAGGATGCTCTTGGCGTAGCCGGCGACCTTTCCCAGGAAGAGGAAGGCCGAGATGATGATGCCGCCCAGGGCCATGCGCCGCCCCGCCGTGGCATCGTCGGCGGCCTCGCTCTTCGCTTGTTCTTCAGCCGGATCAACCGGCGCCAGATCCATTTCGTCATCCATGAAAGCTGTCCCGATTCCCTGCGGCAGGTTGGCGCGTGTCTGCGGCGGGCGGCTACTGCGGCCCCCATTGGCACGTCAGGCTGGTCTGGGTCACACCCCCGGCTTCAGCCCGCGCCGGCTCGTTGTAGTAGCCCAGCAGCCATTCACTGACGACATAGCCGTCGTCAGTCGCGAAGATCTCCCAGATGGCCGGGGCGGCGCCCCGGAGTTCCAGTGCGCGCCGGCCGCCTGACTGCAGCCGCACCCCGGTGGCGAGGGCGCAGCCGACACGGCGCGAACCGGGCTGGAGCATGACCGTCGGCGGGTGGGCCTGGGGCCCGCCCACAAACGCAGCCTCATAGCCCTCCGCGAACGTGCGCGGCAGCCACGTGTCCACCGCCAGCCCGCCGCAGGCGAACTTGGTGCGTGCCGTGAGCTTGGCCTGAAGGGCCAGCTCCCCCGGCTTCGCCACGGTCTGCTGCCAGGCGTCGAAGCCGGCGCCCGCGCCCTCATCGGCCCATAGCTTCCCCGTCACGGTCACTCCGGGCGGGTCGGCCGACGGCGTGGTCGCCTCGACGGTGGGCATCGCGTTTCCGCCCCGGCCGCCGCGCAGTGTCAGGTGAGCGGCCAGCACGCGCTGTCCGGTTGCCCCGCGCCAACACACCAGCCAGGGGTTGCTCAGGTCGGCTTGCAGGTCGGCCATCGCCGCCGGTGCCGGCGGCGGGGCGGGCGCTGGCGGCTGCTCGATCCTGAGGGGCGCGTTGAACCGGATCGTGCCCTGGACTTCGGCCGACTGTCCCGGCTCCAGCGTCGCCCCCTCCGGCCTCACGATGGCGCACGACTGGATGGTGTAGAACTCGTTGCGCTTGTTCCAGACCCGCTCGTCATTGACACACATCCAGTGCGGCGTCTCGGTCTGCAGGCGGAAGCCGTGGGGCGCTGCGCCGGCGGCGCTCACTCCGCTGCCAGTGCCGTTTGCCAGGTGCGCTCCCGGCGCGGGCGGGTCCACCGAGAAGGCGGGCTCGCATTTCAGGCGGCCGAGGGTCGCCAACTCCTCGCCGGCGTAGGGCTTCAGCGGCAGCCGCATCTCCAGGTAGGCCGAGTTGAGCGGCACCGGCGCTTCCGCGGAGAAGCGGTACAGGAAGTGCAGCAGTTGCGGGTCCTCTTGGTCGGGCTGCAAGTGACCGGAGACGGTCACGCACCGGCCGCCCTCGCCACACACCGGCAGCCAGGTGGTCTGCCCCGCCTGCGTCAGGTCACGGCCGTTCCCCTCAACCATCAGCGCCGCCCAGGCGCCGGTGTAGGCCCAGGCGCGGCTTAGCACCGCCGGCCCCATCTCGATGGCGGTCTGGTCCGAGAACACGACGGACACATGCCCCTGGTTCGAGACCCTCAGCACGACCTCGTCTGCGGCGCGGCCCGGGGCGGACAGGCCGCCGAGCAGGACACACAACGACAGCAGTAGCGCGTGGCGTGGCATGGGCCTCATCCTCCTGCCACTGGCCGGAGTGTGCATGACTCCCATCAGCCAACAGCCCGCAGGGGTCTACAACTCGATGGAGGCGGGCTCCGCCGGGCTGTCCTGCAAGGGCCAGTCGCGCAGCCCGAGGTTCTGGGCGAACAGCCGCCCCAACTGCACCGTGTTCTTGTGCAGGTCAAACTCATCCTGCACGAGTCGTCGTGCGTTGGCGATCAGCCTGGCCCGCAGCTCCCGGTCATCCAGCGCCCGCTCCAGTTGCGCCGCCAGGTCTTGCGGCGACCCCGGCGCCGCCAGCAGCCCCGTCTCCTCGTCGATGATCGCTTCCGGGATGGCGCTCAGGTTGCTCGCCACGACTGGCACGCCGAAGGCCATGGCCTCCAGGATGACATTGGGCAGGCCGTCGCGGTCGCCATCCTTGGCCACGGTGCTGGCCAGGCAGAAGGCGTCCGCGCGCCGGTACACGTGAGTCAGTTGCTCCTGGGTCAGATGCCCGGCAAAGACCACCCGGTCGCGCAGGCCCAGGCCGCCCGCCAGGCGCTCCAACTCATCCCGCATGGGCCCGTCGCCGGCGATGACCAGCTCGAACTGCAGCCCCCGCCCGTTCAGCAGCGCCGCGGCCTGCAGCAGAAGCGGGAAGCCCTTCTTCTCCACCAGCCGCCCTGCCGACAGGATCATCGGCAGGGGGTAGTCTATGTGCGACTCCTGCACCATCCGCGCCACATCCACCCCGTGCCGGACGAGGTGCAGCTTGTCCCCCAGGATTAGTGAGTGGTTGCGCTGCAACCGTTCCATGCCATGGCGCGTGCACACGGTGACGAAGTCGGCCTCGCGGCACTTGCGCGACAGCAGCACCGTACCGGGGCCGAAGATGTCCTGGGCGTGGCACGAGATGCTATAGCCGCATCCGCATATCTCCATCAGCATCAGTCCGACGGTGGCCGGGTAGCTGGCGAAGTGCGCGTGGACATGGCGCGCCTCGCGCGGGGAGAGCTGGGAGGCGAAGTGGACGGCCGCTGCGAAGGCCGAGAGTAGCTCGCGGGCGCACCCCGGGTGGAGGACCACCATGCGCAGCAGGAAGCAAAGCGTCGAGGCCAGGCCGAGCGGCCGCTGGAAGCACGTTCTGAGCAGTGCGGTCAGCGTGGCGGAAGAGAGCGGGCGAGGGCGGTAGAGGGTGCGGCGCAGGAAGGGCTCGGCCTGGGCGTGGGGCGGGCCCGGAGGGGCGGCCTGCATGGACAGGGGGATGACCGCAAACCCCATCTCCTCCAGCGCCACCATCTCGCGGAGGATGAAGGTCTCTGACAGCGAGGGGAACTGGCCCAGGACGTAGACCAGGCGCGCTCGTCCCGAGTCAACTCTGCGCATGGAGAACTTCCTCGTAGAGCGCCACCACGGCCCGGGCATGGCGCTGCCAGGTGAACTGCGCCGCATGACGCAGGCCGGCCGCACGGAGTTCGGCCAGCCGAGTCCCATTCGACAGCAGGCGCTGCAGGCCCTCCGTCAGCCGCTCCGGCGGCCCCAAGGGCACGACCTCCGCCGCCGGCCCCGCGACCTCCGGCAGCGCCCCGCCGTCGGAGACCAGCACCGGCGTGCCGCAGGCCATCGCCTCCAGCGGCGGCAGCCCCATGCCTTCGTACAGCGACCATTGTACCAGAAGGTCGGCGGCGGTGTATAGCGCAGGCAGGTCCGCGGGCGCCACGTAGCCCAGGGCGGCCACCTTGTCGGTCCCGGCGCCCTGCCGTTGTGCCGCGGCGACCGCGTCGGCACCCCACGCCGGCCTGCCGGCCACCAGCAGGTGGTGCGGCGCCCGATCCGCCACGCCGGCGAAGGCCCGGATGACCGCCGGCAGGTTCTTCTTGGGTTCGACATTGCCCACGCACAGGATGAACCGCTCCGGCAGCCCCAGGCGCTCGCGGACTTCAGCCACCTCGGCGGCGCCGACCGGACGGTACTGCTCGCCGATGCCCAGGGGAATGACCCGCAGCTTCTTTCCCACCTCGGGCGCCAGCTGCCGCACATCCCGTGCCACGGTCTCGGTCGGCACGACCACGGCCGTCGCCCGGCGCAGGCTGCGCGGCAGCATCGCCCGGTAGTGCCACACATTGCTGGGCTTGCACAGGTGCGGGAACTGCAGGGCGATGACATCATAGACCGTGAGCACCGAGGGCCCGTGCCAGTTCAGCGGCATGATGTAGCCGGGGGCGTGCAGCAGGTCGCAGCGGCTGCGCAGGTCGTGCGCCAGCCGCGTCTGCTCGTAGGCAATCCGCAGCAACCGCCCGCGCGCCCATCCCGGCGCGGGCAGCGCCGCTACCGGGCTGTGCTCGGCATACTCCCGTCGGCACGCCAGCAGGTATCCATGCTCCGGGGCCACCTGCGGCAGCGCCCCGATCAGCCCCTCGATGGATTGCTCCACCCCGGAGTGGTGCCCGCCCAGCAGCATGCCGTCGAGACCCACTCTCATGGCGCGAGCACCTCGCGGTACAGCTCCAGCACGCGCGCGGCCGTGTGGCTGACCGAAAAGTGCCCGGCGCGGATGCGCGCGCCGTCACTGAGGCCCTCGCGCAGCTCACCGTCCTGCAGCAGGTGCACAATCCCCTCCGCCAGCGCGGCCGGGTCGTCGGGCGGCACCAGCAGCCCACTGCGCCCGTCCTCGATGATCTCGGCCGGGCCGGCCTGGTTGACCGCCACCACGGGCACGCCCAGAGCGAGGGCTTCGAGCACCACCCGCCCGAACGGCTCCCGGTCGGCAGGGTGGGCCAGCACATCCAGGGCCGCCAGTGCGTCGGCCGGGTGGTCCACGAAGCCCGCCCAGACGACATGGCCCTGGAGCGAGGGCGCGTTCGCCAACTCGTGCAGTGACGCCACGTACTCGGGGTGCTCGTCGAAGGTGTCGCTGCCCATGAAGACGACCCGCGCCTGCGGCACGTGCTCCAACACCAGCGGCATGGCTCGCAGCAGTACATCCTGCCGCTTCCACGGCACCAACTGGCCCATGCAGCCGATCAGCGGCGTCTCCGCGCCCATCTCCCAGTCGCCGCGCACCTGGCTGCGCCGCCGTGTGACATGCACATCCTGCGGGCTGAAGCCGTTGGTGATGACCGTCACGGGGGCGCCCTGCGGCGCCGTTGCTTCGATGTAGGAGGCCACCGCCTGTGAGATGGCAATGACGCGCGTCGCCCGCCGCCGAACCGCCCGCACGAGGTGCGCGGGGGCCCGCAGATCGCGGCAGTGCCACACGACCGGAGCTCGGGTGACGCGCGTGGACGCCCAGGCGCTGATGAGGCTGTTGGCGTGGATGAGGTCAGGCTCCACCGCGCGGCACGCTCGGCGCAACGCGCGGCGGAAGCGCCCGAAGGTGCGGAAGGCGGCGACGAAGTCCCAGGGAGTCTGCGGACGGTGCAGGCGGCAGGGCGGGAGGGGATGCACGGGAATGCCGGCTTGGCGGGCGGCGTCTGCCAGCGGACCGTCATCGGGGGCAGCCAGGTGCGGCTCGATCTGCCGCCGATCCACCGCCTGCAGCAGTCCCAGTAGACTCCGCTCCGCCCCGCCGAGGACGCCGACGTGGTTGACATACAGGACGCGCAGTGAAGATGCGGCGGGCGCGGGAACCATGGTCACCTGCCACTCGTGGTTGCTCGCTACACCCCCGCCTGCCCCCGCAGCCATGCCAGAGTCCGATCAATGACCTGGTTCTCCCAGGCCAGCGAATAGAAGGCATGGTTGGCGCCCGGCACGATGAACGAGTCGAACGGCTTGTTGGCGCGGCGACACAGCATCTCGTAGTGCTCGACCGAGGCCACCGTCGTCGGGTCGTTGCCGCCGTAGATGAACAGACGCTCGCCGCCAAAGCCCATGAAGCGCTCGTACCAGTCAATCTCGGCGTCTACTTCGGCGCCCTCTTCGCCGGCGCCCTTGCCGCCCGACGCCAGCGCGCGCCGAATCTGCCCGAGTTGCAGCTTCGCCCCCACGAGCTTCTGCCAGGTCTCCTTGCGGAACGCCTTGCGCAGGTACGTCAGCCAGATCTGCCGCTTCTTGGCGCTGTCGCTCAGCCGGCGGTCACCGGCCACGATGGGCGCCGACCACAGCACCATCGCGCGGATCGCCTCATGCAGCGGCCCGGTTCCCAGCGCCACCTCACTGCCCGAGCAATCCCCGATCAGCGCCACGCGCTCCAGGCCTGTCTCGGCGAGCAGGAACCGCGTGGCGGCCACCGTATCGGCGATCATCGTCGTCAGCGTTGTCGCCTGCGTGTCGCCCTCGGAGTCGCCGCGCCCCCGGAAGTCGAAGCGCAGGCTGCAGAACCCCATCCCCTCGGCGCGGCGCGCCGCCTTGGTGAACATCTGGTGCGGGCCGATGCGGTAGCCCGCCCAACCGTGCAGATAGACTAACCCCAGCGGCAGCTTCGGGAAGCCTTCATCCGGAATGTGCAGGGCCGCCAGCAGTCGGGCGCCCTCACTCTCGAAGTAGCAGTGTCGTTCCATGGTGTGTGAAGCGGTCTATCCTCGTCGCCCGCAGGGCCTGTGCCCGTTGTCGGAGGGGTCTGTCCCCGGACGGACCGCAGGTCCGGGAGGGGGCTGACCCCGCCCGCAGCCCCTACGTCACTCATCCATCCTTTGTCCATCGGGCCTGTTGCTCGGCGAGCCAGATCTCGGTGGCCTCGACGGTGGGCCCCGCCTCGATCAGGCCGATGCGTGCCCAGAAGGGCTCCTGCCGCACGGCCACGGCGCGCCCGCCGAGGGCCTCGGCCAGCTCGCGGTAGGCCTCGCCCGGCTGTTCCTTCACGGTGATGTTCACAACCAACGACGGGCCGCTGAAGTCCGGCTCGGCACCCAGCAGGTCGAGACTCTCGATCTGCCGCCGCATCTCGGTGGAGATGGGGTAGCCATCGAAGTCGAAGACATCCTGCTCCTGGGCCCGGCGGACGCTGCCCGCGTCGAACCTCTCTTCATCGGTCAGCATCGCCTTGATCAGCGAGCGGCGCAGGTTCTGGGTGAGGTACTGCTTGCCGCTGATGACCGGCTCCCAGAGCACCAGGAAGTCCACATTGCCGCCGGCCGCCGCAGCCTGCAGGGCCAGCGCCGCCCCCAGCCGCAGCCCCAGCAGCCCCAGCGCTGACAGGTGCAACTCGCGCCGCATGTAGTCAGCCGCCGCCAGGATGTCCTCCACCCACTGCTCCGGCGTTGCCTCGCCAAAGTCGCCGGGGCTGTCGCCGGTGCCGCGGTAATCGAAGCGCCCGCAGGCGATGTCGGCCGCGCAGAACGTCCGTGCGGCCTCGACCAGCACACGATGGGCGCACTTCTTCTCTTCGGCGAAGGGGTCGCAGAACAGCAGCCCCCAGCGGGGGTGCTGAGCCTCGGTGCACGCGTGCATGACCGCGTGCAGCGACACCGCCCCCGGAATGACCGCGACGGCCTCAGGCGCCTGGACCATGCGTGTCAGCTCCGCTTCTGGTCAACGAAGGCGGCGATGTTGTCTACCGTCGAGAACGTCTCGGTGCTGAAGTCCGTGTCCTCCAGCGTGATGCCGAACTCCTCTTCCAACCCCACGACGATCTCGAACAGATTGACTGAATCGATCTTGTACTCGTCCATGAGATTGGCTGCGTCGGGGATGTCCGCCGGGGCGACGTTGAGGAACAGTCGCTCGACGATCATGTCCTTGATTTGCTGCTTGAGTTGCTCATCAACCGCCATCGAGACCCTCCGTTGTCATGCGCTTGGCGCTGGTGGCCCCGCCGAGCGGATCAGTTCCCGCTCCTGGCCACGATGTGATCCTGTATCTCCCGGCTCAGCGTCGTGAAGTACGCGCTGTAGCCCGACACGCGCACCGCCAGGTGACTCCATTTCTCCGGCTCCCGCTGCGCCGCCTGCAACTGCTCCGCCCCCACGATGTTGAACTCCAGATGCATCCCGCCGCCCTGGAAGTAGGTGGTCACCAGATCGGCGAGCAGTTCCGCCTCGCCCCCACGGGGCAGCGCCGTCGGGTGCAGTTCGCAGATCAGCGACGTGCCGGCCGCGGCGCGGGTCTGGTCAATGTGCGCCGCCGACAGTAGCGCCGCCGCCGGTCCGCTGCGGCCCCGGCCCGGGTGGGGCATGAGGCTATTGGCCAGGTTCTCGCGCGCGTGCCGGCCATCGGCCGAGGCCGCGCACACCGCCCCGCCGCCGATAGCCTGCGTGAAGGTGAACAGGTGCGCGTGGTAACGCCCGCCACGCGGGTGAGGGAACTGGTCGAGCAAGTCGCAGAACTCCTCGGCCAGGCCATCGGCGACCCCGTCTACGTCACCCTCGTTGTTGCCGTACTTCGGCGCGCCGTGCAGCAACTGCTGCCGCAGGTCCTCGTGACCAGCGAAGTCCTCCCGCAGCGCCGTGAGCAGCTCCCCCATCGTCACTGCTTGCTCTTCGAACACCAGCCGCCGGATCGCCACCAGCGCGTCTGCCACATTCGGGATGCCCATGGCGCAGACGCTCGTCGCGTTGTACCGCGCCCCCCCGGCGGTCATGTCCAGGCCCCGGGCCAGGCACTCGTCGGTGAACAGCGACAGCATCGGCATCGGGAAGGTGCGCGCGCCGCCGGCCTCGGCCTCCCTCAGCCGCTGCACCGCCCGCGCCAGGTCTGCCTCAAGCTGCGTGTGGTACGCCCGCTGCAGGTCCGCGAAGGCGAAGCTCTCGGCCGGCCCGGTCTGCGGCCCCACTTGGGCGCCGGTGAGCATGTCCACCCCATCGTTGAGCGCCAGCTCCAGGCACTTGAGCAGGTTGCAGTAGTACGCCACCGCGCGCGGGTCCATCATCCCGGCGATGGTGACCTCGATGCACCCGATGATCGCGTACTGCCGCGCGTGCTCCAGGGGAATGCCCTTCTTGACCAGCGCGGGGACGATGGCCTCGTCGTTGAAGAGCTGGGGCTGGTCGAGCCCGTGCGAGATGACCTCGCAGGCTTGCTCGAGGAAGTCCCGCGGTGTGCCGCGGTGCCACCGGACCGAGGTCTGGCGCGCCAGGTGCAGCTCATCCATCACTTCCAGCACCAGCCGGCTGACCTCGTTGGCGACATCACGCCCGTCGGCGTCCATCCCGCCGATCATGCCGTTCTGCACATCGTACGACTTGTAGACCTTCAGCCAAAACGCCGTCAGCAGGTCCTTGGCTTGCTCGCGGTCGAGCCGCCCGGCCGCGACGTCCGCCTCATAGAACGGCCCCAGCAGCACATCCAGTCTCCCCAGCGAGTGCGCGTTCGGCGGGTCCTCCAGCTCCACAAACAGCAGGCAGAACCACAGGGCTTGCAGGGCCTCGTGGAAGGTCCGCGCCCCCTGGGCCGGGACCCGCGCGCACGCCTCGGCGATGCGCTCCAGTTCGGCCCGGCGCTCGGGATCGGCCTCTGCCTCCGCCAGCCGCGCGGCCTCCGCGGCGTAGTTGAGACCGTACTGCGCGCAGCCCTCGGCCAGCGTCGCCATCGCCCGGCGGAAGTCGTCGGCGCTGTAGTCCAGGTTGAAGTACGCGGGCCGCTCCGTGGCCGCCCCCTGCAGGGCCCGGGCCTCCTCGGCCAGGGCCAGGAAGCCTCGCTGCAGCACGCGCCCATAGCCCGGCACGCAGTGCCCGAACAGCGTCCCTCGCGCCCTGAACTCCGGGTGGGCCGCCCAGAAGCCGTGCAGCTCGCGCACCACCGCATCGCGCTCGGCGTCGCCGGTCTGAGGTGGTTGCTCGCCCCAGAACTCCGGGTACGACAGCAGGTTCCAGTTCGAGGTCGCGGCCTGATAGCCGACGATGAGTTCGCCGGGCAGGATGCGTGGCGTGCTCTCGCGCAGCACATGGGCCAGCGCCGCGGCCCGCCGCACGACGGTGGGCTCGTCCAGGTGCGCCTGGTAGCCCTCGGTCAGCAGCGTGGCGCGCTCCATGTCGGGCTCGCGCTTGACGGCAGTGGCCTGTTCCCTGAGCAAGGCCAGACGGGGGGCGGTCAGTACGGTCATGCTATCCCTGCCGTGTTCCCAGGAGGCATCCGTCACGCCCGACTTGCCGTCCCCTTGCCTGTCGGGCCGGGGCTACATCCCCGGTCCCATGTTCGGGCGCCAGACATCCTGGTGTATGAAGCCGGTCTCCGGGTAGTCTTCCCAGAGGGCCTTGACCTGCTTCTCCTTGCGCTGGTAGTACTCGTCCGGCGTCTCCCCCACCGCCACCTCGATCAGCTTCTTCTCTTTGTTGTAGGCGAGCAGCAGCGTCCCCTTGCGGTAGTACTCAACGTACCACGCCTCCATGGCGCGATCGAGCTTGCTCTCGCGGGGGCCACGCAGGCCATCGTGGGATGACTGTGGCTTCCCCAGGGCCGTCTGCACCTGCTCCGGCGTCATGCCGCTCTGGAGCTGGCTGATCTCCGCCTTCCCCAGCTTCGGTGTGGCCGCAGCCTTGTTCCCGATGAACTTCATCACGCCGAACACCCCGCCCCCCACCAGGACCACGACGCAGCAGAGCGCGATCACCTTCGCGACCGGGAACGTCTCCAGTTGAGCATCGTTCCGGACGATGGGTTCCGGCCGCGGCGGCGCCGAGATGGGCGCGGGCGGCCCGATGGGTACGGATGCCGGAGCCGAGCCGGGAGCGGCGTGCGGTGCCGGCGACGCGGGTGGTGCCACGGCGGGAGCGGAGGGCGGGGCGGCCGGTTTTGCCCCCGGTGGCTGAGACTCGGCCTGCTGTCTGCTGATCCACTCCTGTACGGCGGCTGACGTGGGCTCCTTCGACGGCTTCACCTTGCGAGCCATGGATTCGAGACCTCCCCTGTGGATCTGCTCCGCCGCGCGGCGGAGACAGAACGTATGGCAGTGTCTCGGGGTTGACCGGCTACATCCAGGCAGATGCCATCGGCGTCAAACCATCGGCGGCACGCCTGTCTTCTCCAGAGGCCGCGTCTCCAGCGCCGCCCACCCGCAGTCGCTCTCGTCCGGGCCGTCTTCCTGCTCGTACACCTCCCGCCAGCGTCGCTTGAATTCCACCCAGTTCCTCATCGTGACATAGCGGAACTTCACATCCGGCGAACCGTCGGTCGTGACGTTCTCGAAATGATACATTTCTACCGAGGGCTCGACCAGTACCTTCCACCCCGCCTGGCGCGCCCGGTAGCAGAAGTCGAAGTCCTCGAACTGCGCCGGGTTGAACGCCTCGTCGAGGCCCCCGACCTGCGCGACCACTTCCCGCTTCATCAGCCAGCAGGCACTGATCAGGCACTGGACCTCGGTAGGTTCGTTCCAGCGCGGAGCGTCAAGCGCGCTGCCGCGCCCTCGGTACTGCACGCGCCCGCCCCGCGAGATGGCCGCCCCGGCGCACTCGACGTCGTATGGCGCGAAGGGGTACACCAGCTTCGGCCCCACGATCCCGTTCGCCTCCGAGCCCTGCAACACCGCCGCCAGCCCGGCCAGCCAGCTCCGGTGTCGCACGGCGACATCGTTGTCCATGAAGCCGATCAGGTCGCCGGTCGCGATCTCCAGGCCCTGGTTGCGGGCCGTGCATGCCCCGACATTACCCGTGTTGAGAATGACCTCGAAGCCCAGCCCCTGCCGGCGCGCCTCGGCCTGCACCTGCGCCAGCATCTCGACACTGCCGTCGTTCGAGCCGTTGTCCACGACGACGATCTGGTCGGGCGGTGGCGTGCAGTCAAGCTGCCCGCGCAGGCATAGCTCCGTGTACGGACGCTTGTTGTAGCTGACGACGATGAGGGTGGTGCTAATACGCCACCACCTCCGCCGCCGCCTCGGCGATGGTGCGGTAGTCGGGGATGACGGCCTGCTCGAGCACGCGGGCGGACGGAACCGGCGCGTCGGCCGCCGCCACACGCCGCGGCGGCGCCTGCAGGAAGTCGAAGCTCGTCTCCATGATGCGCGCCACGACCTCCGCCCCCACCCCGCCGGTCAGTGTCCCCTCCTCGACGACCACTGCCCGCCCCGTCTTCTCCGCCGTTGCCTGTATGGCGGCCGTGTCCAGCGGCGCCAGGCTGCGCAGGTCGAGGACCTCCGCCTCGACACCAAGCTCGGCCAGTGCCTCCGCCGCCTTCAGGGCCTCCTCGACCATCCGCGAATAAGCAATCAGGCTGACATCCGTGCCCTCACGCGCCACGCGCGCCTGATCCAGCGGTGTCACATAGTCGCCCTCGGGGACTTCCCCCTGCCGCCCGTACAGGATCTTGCTCTCGATGAAGATGACGGGATCATCGCAGCGGATGGCGCTCTTGAGCATCCCCTTGGCATCGGCCGCCGTGGCCGGGGCGACGACCCGCAGGCCCGGCGTAGCGACGAAGAACCGCTCCAGACTCTGCGAGTGGGTCGGCCCATAGCCCCGCCCCGCGCCGGCCGGGCAGCGCACCACGATCGGCACGCGGCACTGCTCGCCGAACTGGTAGCGGAACTTGGCGGCATGGTTGACGAGCTGGTCCACCGCCAGGGTGATGAAGTCCATGAACATGATCTCGGCCACGGGCCGCAGGCCGGCCATGGCCGCGCCGATGGCCACGCCCACGAAGCCCCCCTCGGCGATGGGCGTGTTGAGCACGCGCTCGCGTCCGAACCGTTCGGCAATCCCGGCGGTCAGCTTGAACGCGCCGCCGTACGCGGCGATGTCCTCGCCGATCAGGATGACGCTCTCATCGCGCTCCATCTCCTCTTCGAGCGCGGCGCGTATGGCGTGGGAGTAGTACATGGGGTTCACGGCTCAGGGCTCAGGGTCTCGGACCAGGATCCTCCGGCCGGTGGGATGGGCGCCAGGTCCGGCAGCGGCGGCCGCCCCTCGGCAATGGGCCCCAGCGCCGGCAGATCGGGCACGGTCGCGGCCATGCTCGCCGGCAGTGGCAGCATCCCGCCCATGACCTGCCGTTCGGTCAGCTCAGGCGCGTGTGCGGTGGCTGCGCGCTGCTCCTGCACCGGCGCCGTGCTCGTGACGTTCCCGCTCATCTCGGTCGGGGCGGGCGCCGGCGCGGGCCTGGGCGCCGGCCTGGGGGCGGGCGGCGGCGGTGCAGCTCGGCCCCGCTGCGGCGTCGGCGCTCGAACAGGCGCTGCCGTCGGCACGGGCGGCGGGGGCGGAGGAGGGGGCGGCGGCGCCGGTGGCCATGCGGTCGGCCCAATGGGAGGCGGGACATACGGCGGGCGCGGGCGCAACGGCACGGCGGCAACAGGCGGGGGCGGTGGGGGCGGCGCCGGTGGCTGGTGGCTGCTCGCGCGCACACTTCCCCCGGCTGCCGTTCGGCCTCCCGGCCCTGTGCGTTGCTCAATGCGGCGCAGCGCCTCCTCGGCCGCGCGCCGGATCGTCACATCGCCGTGTGACAGCAGGGGCTCGATCGCCTCGATGGCGTCGGCTTGACCGACGCGCGCCAGTTCCTGCAGCGCCCCCCACACGATCGTCGGGTTGTCGTGACCCAGCATCTGCACCAGCAGGCCGGCCCGGGCCTCGTCGGGCGCGGCGCTGGCGACCACCGCCACGACGTCACCCAGCAAGCTGGCCAGACCCCGCCTCGGTTGGGACTGACTGTCCATGGGGCTCACCCCGCTCAACTGCCTGTCAGGCCGGCGAACACGCCCTGCGCGGCGGTCGTCGGATCGGGATCGGGACTCGAGCGGGCGAACTCGGCCGCCGCCTCCAGGCCGCTCTCGACCTCGGCCGCAATCTCCTGGACCCGCGCCTCATCCAGCAACCCCTGCTGCTCCAGCGCCTGCCGCATCAGTCGCAGTGGGTCGCGCTCCTGCCAGTGGGCCAGTTCGTCCACCGGGCAGTACTCGCGCCTGTCACTCTTGGAGTGTCCGCAGCACCGGTAAGTCTTGGCCTCGATGAGCGTCGGCCCGGCCCCGGCACGCGCCCGGGCCACAGCGGCGGCCGCCGCCTCCCGCACGGCGAAGTAGTCGTTGCCGTCTACGCTCACGCCCGGGATGCCATAGGCCACCGCACGCTCTGCGAGATCGCCGACCCGGAACGCCTCGGCTGTGGGCGTACTCATCGCGTAGGCGTTGTTCTCCAGGAGGTACACGATGGGCAGGTCCCAGATGGCGCCCATGTTGACCGCTTCGTGGAAGGCCCCGGTCCCGGAGGCGCCGTCGCTGAAAAAGCACAGTACGACCCGGCCGGTCCCCAGGCGCTTCTGAGCCAGCGCCGCGCCGGTGGCGATGGGGATCATGCCCCCGGTGATGCCGTTGGAGCCCAGGAAGCCAAGGCTGAAGTCGGCCATGTGCTGCGACCCGCCGCGTCCGCCCGAGTAGCCCGTGGCCTTGCCGGACAGCTCGGCCAGCAGCCGCCCCGGGTCTGCCCCCTTGGCCAGGAAGTGGCCATGGCCGCGGTGATTGGAGGTCACGAGGTCATCGGGCTGCAGGGCCGCGACCGCCCCGACGGCACAGGCTTCCTGCCCCACGCAGAAGTGCGAGGTGCCGGTGATGACGCCCTCGCTGAACAGGTCCGCCAGCCGCTCCTCGAAGCGGCGGATGAGCAGCATCAGCCGGTAGTGGGCCACGGCTTCCTGGGGGGGAATGCTCACGACAGTCTCCGTACGGTGATGGCGGCGCTGCAGCCGGCCGGATCGCGCCGCTGCACCACGAACTCCGCCGGCGCGTCCGCCAGCAACCCCGCGGCCAGGTCCAGCGCCAGCGCGGCCCCGAACGTGTGCCCGAGCTGCTCCGGCGCGCGCCAGGGCTCCTTCGCCGCCGCCCCCTCCCCCGCCTCCTGCAGCGAGCATGCCACGATCTCAGCCAGCACCGCCGCGCCCCGTGCCTGCGCATGTTCGGCACTCTCTAACACCAGCATACACGCCCCCTCCCCGGGCGTAGTGGCGCGATTCATCGCGCCGGAGCTTGGCGCGATGGATCGCGCCACTACCAGCGGCAGGCTCAGCGCCTCTACCCCACCGGCCAGCATCACCTCGGCCCGCCCATCGGCCACCAACCGCCACGCATAGTCGAGGGCGCTGCCTGCCGACACGTCCCCCACGCAGAAGGTCGAGGTCGGGCCCTGCATCTCATACTCGATGGCCGCCAGGCTGGTGGGGCTGTTGGCGAACGAGTGGGTGAAGATGACAGGGGAGCCGAAGCGCACACCCTTGCTCTGCACCCGGTCGGTCATGTTCTGCATCGAGTCCAGGCAGCCGTACGCCGTGCCCAGGCACAGCCCCACCAGCGGGCGCGACAGGGAGCGCCAGTCCAGCCCCGCGTCCTGCCAGGCCAGCGCGCAGGCCGCCAGTGCCAGCTCCGAGCAGCGGTCCAGATAGGTCTTCTCGCTCTCCAGGTAGTCCTCGACCACGAAGTCGAGGCATTCGGCCAGCAGCGGCAGGTCATGGCCCTCGACCAGCCGTTCCGGCGGTCGGCGTCCCTCGCGGCCTTCGCGCAAGCCGGCGGCGAAGTCCTCACGCCCGATGCCGATGGCGCTGATCGGCGCCACCCCGGTGATGACGACGCGACGCCATGTAGGGCGGGGGCTAGCGGCAGGAACCTGTGCCCTCGTGCCCGGTTCGCTCGCCGGCGGCGGCCCGAAAACCACGCAGGCGTTGCTGCCGCCTACGCCTGCCGAGATCGTCGCTGCATACTGCACCGACGCCTCCTGCGCTACGTTGGGTACGATATTCAGGTCGCACTCGGGGTCGGGCTCGCGGTAGTTGACGGTCGGGGGCACGACATCGGTCGCGATGGTCTGGACCGTGGCGATGGCCTCGATGGCCCCCGCCGCCCCCATGAGATGCGCGATCGCGCCCTTGATGGAGCTGACAGGGATCTCGTAGGCGTGGGTGCCCAGCACGGTCTTGATGGCCTCGGTCTCGGCCGCGTCATGGGGCTTGGTGCCGGTGCCGTGGGCGTTGATGTACTCAAGCTGCTCGGGCGGCAGGCCGGCGTCGGCCAGGGCCGACTCCAGCACCCGCGCCATGCCCGCCCCGCCGGGATCGGGGGCGGTCAGATGGTAGGCGTTGTTGTTCTGCCACGAGCCGAGGACTTCGGCATATACATGCGCGCCGCGCGCCCGGGCATGTTCCAGCTCTTCGAGCATCAGCACTGCGGCGCCCTCGCCAAACAGGGTGCCGCTGCGGTCGGCGGAGAAGGGCCGGATGTCCTCAGCCGTGATCGTGTGGAGGGTCGAGAGGCCGGACAGGGGCGTGGGCGCCAGCGCATCATGCCCCCCCGCCAGCATGGCCGTTGCTTCCCCGGCGCGGATCAGATCCAGGGCATAGCCGATGGCCGCGGCCCCCGAGGCACAGGCGATGGACAGCAGGCTCAGCGGCCCCTCCAGCCCGAACACCTCGCGCAAGTGCCCGAGCGCCGTATGGAAGGCGAACTCAGTGAAGGGGCCGTTCCCCCCTCCCTTCCGCGCTCGCGAGCGAGCGCACGAGGGGGCAGGGGGTAGGACGGCGTCCCCCCCCTGCCCCCCCCTAAGGGGGGGGGTGAAGGGAGCGCCATCCCGCAGAACCCGACACCATTCCTCCCACGACTCCCCACCGCCAAAGTTCGTGGACAGCACCGCCCCGACTGTAGGGCGGGGGCTCGTACCCCGCCCCTCGAGGCCGGCATCGCCCACTGCTTCCCGCGCTGCCTGCAGCAGGAACTGTGTCGCCAGGTCAGGCGCCTGCATCAGCCCGAAGCTCTCGGTGTCGAAGCGCCAGTCGCAGACCTCCCCGCCCAGCTCATTGCGCAGGCCGGTAGGGTCGAAGCGGCTGATGCGCCGCAACCCGCGTTCGCCCGCGCACAGCCGCTGCCAGAAGACAGGCACGCTCTGTCCCAGCGGAGTCACGGCGCCCAGACCTGTCACCACTACACGTTTCATGTCCATGCCTTACAAGAACAGAGGAGCCGGCAGATTGTTCGCCGGCTCCCGCGTGAACAGGCGAAAGATCACATGCGCAGCCCGCCGTCTACCCCCAGCACCTGCCCGGTCACATACGACGCCTGCTCCGAACACAGGAAGGCGACGAGAGCCGCCACTTCCTCCGGGCGGCCGAAGCGCTTCAGGGGGATGATCTCCAGCAGTCCCTCGCGCCTGGGGCCCGGCATGTCGGCTGTCAGGTCCGTCTCAATGATCCCCGGCGCCACCGCGTTGGCAGTGATGCCCTGTGCGGCCATCTCGCGCGCCAGTGACTTGGTCAGGCCGATCATCCCCGCCTTGGCCGCGGCATAGTTGGCCCGCTGGATGTCACCCATCAGCCCGGCATCAGACGAGATGTTGACGACCCGCCCCCACTTGCCCTTCATCATGTGTCGCACGGCGGCCTTGCTGCAAAAGAACGCCCCGGTCAGGCACACGTCCAGCACATGGCGGAACTGCTCAGCGCTCATGAAGGCCAGGTACTGATCCTGCACCAGACCGGCGTTGTTGACGAGGATGTCCAGGCCGCCCAGTTCCGCCACCGTCTGCGCCACCATCCGCTTGACGGCGGCCTCGTCGGCGACATCAGCCTGCACCGCGACGGCCCGGCGCCCCATGCCCACGATGGCGGCGACGGCTTCCTGCGCGGCTGCTTCGCTCTTCACATAGTTGACGGCCACGTCGGCGCCGCATTCCGCGAGCTTCAGGGCAATCGCCCGCCCCAGCCCGCGCGAGGCCCCCGTCACCAGCGCCCGCCGACCGCTCAGATCAGCCATGCGTCTCCACATCCTCGGCCGCCGGGGACTCCGGAGCCGGGCGTCTCTTGCGCTTCCACAGCCACCCCGCAAACAGACCACCCACGACCAGACCGAGGATGACCAGAGGCTCAGTCAGGCAGCCGGCCAGGCATCCCGCCCGGCGGCGTGTCCGCCGCCACCATGACTCGCGCGGAGGCTCTGCCGATTCGCTCATGATCGCTCCTGCAGGTAGCGGCGCACATCGGCGTCATCCACGGGCCGGTCCTCGCCCAGCCACTCCGCCACCTCTTCCAGCCCCACGCCGGCTTCGCGGGCCACCCGCCGCGCCGCCGGCGTCGCCCGTACGCGCCGCCCCGCCAGCGCCTGAGCCAGCTTGGCCTTCAGGTCCAGATCTGTCCGCGCCGCGGCCTGGTGCTCGGCCAGCAGTCGCGCGTTCTCGGCCTCCACATCCTCGGGCAGCGCCTCCCCGGGCTCACCCACAAAGGCGATGGCGTACCCGATGGGGATGACACTCTTGTCGGTGGCGTACGCGCGCCGCAGCGTTCCCGCCACCTCCATCTCGTACTCGAAGGTGGCCTTGTCGGTGATGATCTCACACAGCGAATCGCCGACCGCCAGCGCGTCCCCCTCGTGCTTCAGCCAGCGATTCAGCGTCACCTCATCGAGGTTCTCAGCCCACTTCTCAATGCGTAGCAGATGTCCCATGGTCTTGCGTCAGTATAGCATACAGGCGGGGGCCGAGGAACCACGAACGCCGTCAGCGCGCGCCCCGTCGCAGGTGCGGCTGCGAGTAACGACGAACAGCTCCCGCCGGTCGGAGACACCAATCCGAGAGAAGGCGTCAAGATGCCCCAGACACAGATCGGCGAGACGGACCACTTCTGGTACCGGCTGGGCCCGCAGGACAAGTACATCGACTCGCAGCGCGACAACAAGGCTTTCGCCCATGGCGAGGGGCGGCTGTGGCTGTCGGAAGACAACGGCGAGACCTGGCCGCACAGCCTGGCCTTTCCCGAGGCGGACAAGATCACGTTCAGTTGCATCCTCGGGAACGGGAACGTCGTCTTCGCCACCCTCGCGAAGCTGTACGTCAGCACCGATAGCCTGAAGACCTGCCGCGAGATCACGGTGCAGGACGTGGACGGGAGCCCCTATCTCCTGCACACGCCCCAGAACCCGGACCGGCCGGGCTGGTACTTCCACACGATCCCGGGCGTCAACACCTTTGACGTCAAGGGCAGGGAGATGCTCATTTGGGGGAACTACTGCAACGTGGTCGGCGGCGCGGCCCCGGTCAACATCTACTACTCCACCGACGGCGGCGAGAGCGTGAAGATCGCCTACTCGTTCGGGCAGAGCCCGTACACCCACGACGACGGCTCGGGGGGAGGCGGCACCGAGGGAACGCCGCTCGGGAATCCCGACAACCCCATCTGCTGCCGGCACGTGCATACCGTGGCCTACAACCCCGCCGAGGACGCCTTCTACTCGTGCACCGGCGACCACGACAAGCCCGAGGGATACGAGTGCCATTGGCTGCGCGGCAAGTACGACGACGCGGCCGACCAGTGGGCCTGGGAAGTGCTTGTCTCCGACCGCATGAACTCCCGCTACAAGGCCGGCGGGATCACCTTCGTCGACGGACAGCTCTACTGGATCAGCGACTCCAACTGCCGCGAGCCCTATGACCGGGGCGTGTTCCGCTGCGCGCCCGAGGAACTGACGTGTCAGGACAAGCACACGCTGCTGTTCAACCCCGAGGTCGAGTCGGGCAACATGATCATCGAGGGCAACACGATCCTGGCCTCACACTGCGCGCCGGCCTCGCCCATGGCCTGCGGCCTCATCATCTCCACCGATGCGGGCAATACCTGGGCGCAGCACGACCTACAGGAGCTCGGGCATCGCTCACCCACACGCTTCCACCACCAGAACAGCGACGGCTGGTTCCGGTGCGACCTGAGAACCGGCTGGGTAGACTACGGCGAGGTGCTGTTCATCAAGCCCAAGACCTCGTGAGGCGAGGGCCTGGCAGGGCTGGGGCATGGCCGCGACGAATGTCCGGCCATGCCCCCTATCATCGCCATTCTCGCCAACCAGCAGCAGACCGCCGTCGGAGACTTCTCGCTCCACGACTTCACCCCCCGCGCCTACATTGACGCTCTGTTCGCCGCCGGCGCAGTGCCGTTCATTCTACCGCTGCTGAGCGATGCCGCCGGCATCGCCGCGCTGCTGGACCGCGCGGACGGCCTCCTCGTAACCGGCGGGGCGGACGTGTCGCCAGACCTGTACGGTGAGCAGCCGCTCCCGGCCCTCGGCTCTGTCACGCCCCTGCGCGACCAACTGGACCAGATCGCGCTGCGTCTCGCCGGGGAGCGGGACCTGCCGGTCCTGGGCATCTGCCGGGGCATCCAGTCCATGGCCGTCTTCGCCGGCGGTAGCCTCGCTCAGGACATCCCGTCGCAGGTCCCCAATGCCCTCCAGCACAGCCAGAAGGCCCCCGGCTGGTACGGCACCCACGAGATCGAGATCGCGCCGGACTCGCTGCTGGCGAGGCTCACCGGCCGCCCGAAGGCGATGGTCAACAGCTTCCATCACCAGGCGGTACGCGATCTGCCGCCCGGCTACGTCGCCACGGCTCACACCGCCGACGGCGTGACCGAGGCCATCGAAAAGCCCGAGGCAAGCTTCTGCCTCGGGCTACAGTTCCATCCCGAACTCATGGCCCCGCGTCATGACTTCATCGCCGCGATCTTCCGGGGGTTCGTCACGACGGCCGGATAGCGATGGGGGCAGGCGGCGGCTGACGACCTCAGTTGCCGCCTCACCGTTCCCGCGTTCCCGCCGTTCGGTCCCCGCCTCCGCCTCTCACGGCATCGTCCGGTACAACTGCACGAACAGGTCCCCCACCTTCTTCACATACCGCACGGTCTCAGGGATGTTGGGGACGCCCCCGGCGCGCTTGACTGCCCCCGGCCCGGCGTTGTAGGACGCCAGACCCAGCGCGAACTGCTCGTAGTTCGAACGGTTCGAGTAGGCGTGCAGTTGATCCGACAGGTACTTGATCCCCCCCATGATGTTCTGCTCGATGTCCCAGCGGTCCACGCCCAGGCCCGCGGCGGTCCCCGGCATGAGCTGGCACAGACCCGACGCCCCGGCATGCGACAGGCAGCTCGGGTCGAAGTCGGATTCGCACTTGATCATCGAGAACGACAGCCGGTGGTCCACGCCGTACAGCGCCGAGTAGTAGATGACCGACCGGACGATCAGCTCCAGTTGGCTGTCGGTCAGCTTCGAGTTCATCCGGCGGACCCACTGCTTCCAGACACCGACCGTATTGTCCGAGACGCCCTTGAGCTGCGGGGTGGGCATCTGCGATCCCGGTCGCGTCGCGGTCTGCTGTGGGGGGGCGGGAGGAGCGGGAGGAGCCGGCGTCTCGACAGCATCGGGCGCGTTCTTGCCTTCCTTGACGCCAGTGCTGGTGCCCACCTGCTGGCTGATCGCCCCGGCCACGGGCGTCGGGTTGTTGGCCGTGTCGGCCGCGTAGCGTTGCTCGGCCGCTGGTAGGTCGGCTTCCAGGATGATGGCCTTCACCGTGAACCGGTCAGTCGGCTTGGCGTTGGCGGGCAGTTGCGCCAGGACATGGACGATGTTGTCAATCGCGGCCGGGCCCTGCTCGTCGGGAACGTCGAGGAGCAGCAACTCGCGCACGCCGGGGAACTGCAGCATGATGGTCGCGGGGGTGGCGCGGGCCGCCGAGCCCGCCGTTCGCCCCACGATCCGCCCGTACACCTCGACAGTCTTGCCGCGCCAGGGGCTGCGCGGGCCGCCGGCCTGCATGGCGTCAAGCGTCGTTGCCTGCAGCGTGGCCCGCAGCGCCAGGTACTCGCGGGCATTGTCCTTCATCGGGGCTTCCGCCGCCGGCAGGCACGAGCCAGCCAACAGTACCAGCCCCATGGCTACGATGTGATGGCGCATGGGTGTCTCCATGTGAGCGGTTCGCCAATGCCCGCAAACACAAAGACCGCACCGAGGCGCGGTCTCTGAAGGCTGAACCCGAGCCGCCTCCAACGAGCCGGCTGACGAGCGATTGTCTGTTTGTTGGTACCCCCACGGGGAGTCGAACCCCGGCCTACGGACTGAGAATCCGGTATCCTGACCACTAGACCATGGGGGCACCTTCAGTTGACGAGGTTGATTATAGCGGAATCGGGCCCCAGGGTCAACCCGTTTCCAGCTCTGGCTCGCATGGGGCAGTCACATGGCAGGAGGTCGGGCGGTGCAGCGCGAATATGAATGATGATAGCACCCACAACGGGAGGGATGCACCATGCGACGAGGTTTCACGCTGATCGAGCTGCTCGTAGTCATTGCCATCATTGCCATCCTGGCCGCCATTCTCTTCCCCGTCTTCGCGAAGGCCCGAGAGAAGGCACGGCAGACCTCGTGCCTCGCCAACGTCAAGCAACTGATGCTGGGCATCCTCTCCTATGCCCAGGACTATGATGAGCGGCTGCCTCTGACGCCCGACCCGGGCGCCATGTCCTACCTCTGGTGGGACCGCACGGTGCAACCGTACATCAAGAACACCCAGATCCTGCGCTGCCCGAGCGACTCCACCGGCGCGGTGGCCTACGGCTTCAACTACCGCCACACGCGCGTGGATGGCTGGGGCGGCGGCATCTCGCTGGGCCAACTGACAGCCCCGGCCGACAACTACATGCTCATGGACGCCCTCGCCCACTGCGTCTACTGCGTGTGGTGCTGGCCCGATCCCGTGGCTCAGGGACCGTACGGCAGCAACTGGTACATCGGCAACCGGCACAACGAAGGCGAGAATGTCGGCTTCTGCGACGGCCACGCCAAGTGGCTCAAGAACAGTGTCGTGGTCAGCTGGACGACGCTCAGCCGGACTGCCTGGCTGCATCCGTAGCGTCCGTCCGTCGGTCTGCGCCGCTCCTCGCCGTAGCGCGGGCGGCCTCGCCCGCGCGCCGGACAGCGGGGCGGGCGAGGCCGCCCGCCCCTACTGGGCTCCACACGTGGGACCGGGCCTGTCGGCTCTCGTCGCTACCACAAAGCACCCGTAGGACACGCGCCGCGCCCCCGGGCACCGGTTGAGCAACCGGCTCAGGCGCAGCAAGGTCGCCGGCGGTAGAATGCGATTCAGACACAGCCGGTCGGACATCACCATGGAGCCCTCGTACCCCGCGGCGCACACCGCGAACCCCGCGCCACGCACCAACTCCCGCAGTTCCGCCGGCGTGAAGGCGAACAGGTGGCCCTCGGCATCGGCCCCCTGCCCCGCCGCCGGCGTCGGCGGCCGGCGGGCATAGCTGGGCAGCCGTTCGTGGGCGAAGTCGGCGTTCGGGGTGCTGATGATCAGTCGCCCGCCGGGACGCAGGACGCGCCGCATCTCCCGGAGCGCGGCCGAGGGATCGGGGAGGTGCTCGAGAATCTCCAGCGCCAGGACGGCCGCGCAGGTCTCGTCGCCCAGCGGTAGATGCTCAGCCTGGCCACATAGGAGCGCCAGGTCGCCGCGCTCATGCTTCCGGCGGGCGTAGGCCAGGGCTCGCCACTCGCGATCCAGCCCCACGGCTCGCAGCCCCCGTTCCGCCGCCAGCAAGCTCGCATTGGCCTGGGAGCACCCGGCCTCCAGCACCACTGCCCCCTCCGGCAGGTCCGCCAGCGCCCGCAGCGCCCGCTGCAGGCGGCTGCGGTACTTCAGTGCCCACTGGCTGCGCGGATCGGCCGCGTCAATGTCGCGCCGGTCGAACTCCAGCAGCCACTCCTCGTATTCATTGGCGGGCTCGATCAGCCGGCTGTCCCTCATGTCTCTCTCGTTCGCCCCCTCGCCGACGTTTCCTGCGGCGGTCGCGCGCTTCGTCGCCCTTGCCCCCGGAGGCCCGCTGCACTATACTGGTGGCGCCGCGAAGGTCATCGCGGCCATGGCGGGGAATGGTTACCAGGTGGCTTTACTCGCACAGGGACGCTGTGGCGTGTCTGGGCTGTTTTTTCGTCTCCGTTGTAGTGATTACCGCGAGGTCTGAGGAGAAGCGCATGGAGATCCGCACCTACCGGCAGGCTGTGGTCAACGGCCTGAGATGGCTGCTGACTCAACAGGAGCCGGACGGTTCGTTCCGGCCGATCGAGCACGGCCTGAGCACCTTTCACAAGATTCCCTACGCCCTGGCGGTGACGGGGCAGTTGGAGCGGGGCGCACGCCTCTGCAGCTGGATTCAGCAGCAGATCATGGACGACGAAGGCGACTTCACCCTCCGCTTTGACCGCGAGGGGCCGCTCGCCTCCTTCTACCACTACGCCAACTCCTGGCTCATCTGCGGCGCCCACCGCCTTGGCCAGTTTGGCATGTCGCTGCGCAGCAGCGACTTCCTGTCCACCTTGCAGCACCCGCAGACCGGCGGCTTCCTGACCATCGGCCCCGCCTCCAGCCTCGACGGCATGCAGGATCTGATGACCAGTTCGCTGGCCGGCCTGGCGATGCTGACCACGGGCCGCGTGGCCGAGGCCGAGGCGACTGGCAACTTCCTCGTCTCGATGTACGACCGCCAGCCCAAGCTGGGCAGCCAGCTCCTCTTCGTGCAGCAGCGCGGCGACCACCTGGTCAACGAGTGGGACGAGTCCCAGGCTCCCGCCTTCGCCCTGACGCTGCGCGCGAACGATCAGTGGTACTTCGTCCCCGGTCTCGCCGCCGGCTTCCTGGCCAAGCTCTACGAGGTGACCGGCGATGACGAGCACCTGCGGGCCGCGCAGAGCTACATCCAGTTCGCCGACTCCGCCGGCTCGGGCCGCTACGACACCCCCAACGGCTGGTGGTTCGGCTGGGGCGCAGCGATGGTGTACGCCGTCAGCGGCGTGGCCACGCTCCGCAACATCGTCGAGGCCGTCTGCAACCAGATTGTCGAGAGCCAGATGTCCAACGGTACCTGGGCTGCGGGCACCATGGGCTATGAGCCCCCCGCGCCGATCGTTGACGCCACCGCCGAAGCCATCGTCTGCCTGACCGAGATGCTGCAGGCCCTGGTGGGCGGCGAGTAGGCAGAAGCGTGTGGGCGGGCTCTGCAGAGCCCGCCCCTCTGCACGATTGCATACACCTGTCGAAGCGACAGAGCCAACTGTCTCACACCAACCCCGGAGGAGTTCCTATGCCGACCAAGACCAGTGCCGCCAAGAAGGCGGCCCCCAAGAAGTCCGACGACCGCATCGGCTGGGGCATCGTCGGGTGTGGGGTCATCGCCCCCACCCATGCAGGCGCCGTCAATGCGTCCGGCACGGCGCGCCTTGTGGCCTGCTGTGACATCGTCCCCGAGCGGGCCAAGGCCTTCGCTGACAAGTACGGCCTGCGGGCGTACAACTCGATCGAGGCCATGCTCAAGGACGATGACATCCGCGCTGTGTCGGTCTGCACCCCCAGCGGTCTGCACGCCGAATGCTGCATGGCCGCCGCCGCTGCTGGCCGCCACATCCTGTGCGAGAAGCCCCTGGACATCAACCTGCGCGCCATTGACGCGGCCATCAAGGCCTGCGAGGACGCCAACGTGAAGCTGTCCGGCGTCTTCCAGCGCCGCACGACCCCCCAGTCCAAGAAGGTCCGCGAGGCCGTCAAGTCCGGCAAGCTCGGCAAGCTTGTGCTCGGGGATGCCTATCAGAAGTACTTCCGCTCCCACGAGTACTACGCCAGCGGCGCTTGGCGCGCGACCTGGGCGCTGGACGGCGGCGGTGCGCTCATGAACCAGGGCGTCCACGGCATTGACCTGCTGCTCTTCCTGATGGGTGACGTCAAGCGGCTGAGCGCCTACGCCCGCCGCCTAGTCCGCAACATCGAGGTCGAGGACACCGCCGTCGCGATAGTGGAGTTCGTCAACGGCGCGGTCGGCGTCATCGAGGGCACCACCTCCGTCACGCCCGGCTACGACTGCCAGATCGAGATCAGCGGCGACAAGGGCACCATCGTGCTCAACAGCGACCGCATCTCCAAGTGGGACGTCCCCGGCGATGAGGACCAGGCCGAGGAGGCCTCAGGCGGCCCCAACACCGCCTCCGACCCCACGGCCCTGACCGCCACGGGGCACACCGCCCACGTCATGGACCTGTGCGGCGCCATCAAGGAGAACCGCGAGCCGGAGATCCCCGGCCGCGAGGCGCGACGCGCCGTTGAGGTCATCAAAGCCATCTACAAGTCGTCTCGCGAGGGCGGCGCGACGGTCGAGTTCCCGCTGTCCTACGACGAGGACGGCCCCGGCATCGGCTAAGCCGTGCCCCCATTGATCGTCGAGGACGATCGCGGCCACTGCCCCAGGGCAGTGGCCGCGTTGCTTCCGCGGACCGAGACGCGGGTCGTAAGTCGGGCCAGGGGTCAACCACGGTCCCACGCCCCATCAGTGTAGTGCGGGCTCTCAGCCCGCCATCGTGCGCTCCCGGGTCCCGGCTCCCGGCTCCCGCCCCTCGGCCTTCCGGCTCGCACAAGAAAAGGGCTCCGGCCGAAGCCGGAGCCCTTCTGTGTGACTTGACGACGTGGCAGTGAACTAGAAGCCCACGGTCACGCTGCCCTGCAGCAGTTGCAGGTCCTCCAGAGCGGAGTACGCGGCCTGCTGGCGAGCATAGGTCAGGTTCGCGGTGATGCCGTCGGCCAGCTGCTTGCTGGTGCCGATAGCGAACAGCGCGTCGTACTCTTCGTCCGGGGCGCCATCCTTGGCGTCGCGGTCGAAGTAGGCGACGGTGAAGGGCACGGAGCCAATCCGGAACTCGAGGTGACCACCGAGGATGCGGTAGCCGGTCTCAACCAACGGATTGCGGAGCCACTTCTCCCACGGTACGGGGCCGCCGGCGTACGCCGCAGCGTCCACATTGGCATCCACGACTTCGTAGTACGGGGTCAGGGCCGAGTACACCGGGGCGTAGTTGACATCCGCCTCGCTGTAGTAGCCGGTCAGGCGCCAGTTGCTGCCGCGCCAGATGTCGGCCGACGCCATGATCGCCATGTTGTCGTCGTCGATGTCAGCGTCGCCGCCCTGGGGGCTAACCGCGCGCTTGAGCTGCTGGGCCACTTCCACGCGCACATCGCGACCCCAGATCTGAGCGGACAGATCAGCCGACCAGCCCTGCTCCTTGTTCACGCCGTCCTGGAGCCAGTTGAAGCCGAGGGCCCATGTCGGCCGCGCATACGCCGCGCGGGCGCTGATGTAGCCATCGTTGTAGCTCCAGACGTTCTCGAAGTTGTAGTTCCAGTCATAGGGGCCGTTCACGCCATCGGTGAACGTCCCACTGACACCGCCGCCGAACACATCAAGATCGATGTTGGTGTCGAAGACGTCCTTGACCTGCAGGCGAACGCCCTGCTGGCTCTCCCGCTCGTTGTTGACGAGCAGGCCCATGCCGTAGCTCTGGAACTGCCGACCGAAGGACCACGTGGCGGGGGTCAGCCAGGTGCTGTTGGCAACCAGCACGGCCTCGTCCAACCAGATGTTCTCGCCCCAGTTGCTGTCGACCGGCCGCTCGTACGGATAGACCGGGGTCCAGATCGTGTAGGGCGCGTCGGAGTCGCGGACCTTCAGAGCCAGGCGAGCGGACAGCGCGTCCGTGACCTTGCCCTGAACGCCGACCATCGCGGTCATGTTGTCGCAGGTGCTGTCGAAGTCGAGCTTGTCGCCCGCCAACGCCATGCGGTAGTCAATCCAGCCGAAGACCTTGGGGCCCTTGGCCTGCTCTTCGAGATAGGTGACGCGGTCCGTCAGGTCCGCGACATCATCCGTCACAGCATCCAGGTCGCCACGCATGTCCTTGAGCTCGTTCTTGAACTCGTCGCACAGCTTGTTGACCAGAGCGGCAATCTTGGCCTCGTCAACAACACCCGCCGGGCCCTGCTTGCCCTCGGGACCCGCGGGGCCCTGAGCGCCAGCAACACCGGCAGCGCCGGCCTGACCGGCCGGGCCCTGGGGGCCCTGCGGGCCCTGGGCGCCGTCCTTGCCGTCCTTGGGCGCCTGCTGCTTCACGACGTCGAGCAGCCGGCTGATGGCCATCGCGAACTCGTAGCGAGTCATCGCGCGGTCGCCCTTGAAGGTACCATCGGGGTAGCCGATGATAATGCCCTTGTCCACGAGCTGCTGAACCGCGTCATAGGCCCAGTGGTCGAAGGGGACGGTCTGCGCCGGGTTGGCAGCCTGCGCAAAGACAGGCGCCGCGACGATTACGGCCAGTACGGCAACCACAATCAGCTTCCTCATTAGCTTTCTCCTCCTTGTATTCCCTTGGGGGCCGGGGCGCCCCGAGACAACTCGGGATCGCGGGCCCCGCGGAAGGCGGACGCGGGAGGAGCGTTGCCGAAGTGACCATGTTTCCTTCGGGCTTGCTCCAGAGGCGAACCGTTCCCTCCGCTCTCCAAGCGTTGGGACCTGACGATCAGGCGGGAGTCCCTCCCTTCGGTGCCGGTGTGGACCGTCAGAACGCGAAGATACGTGTTGTCACTATCCGTCAAAGTACGCTATGCACGCCTGTTACAACCGAAAACAGGTTAGCACACCCTGTTGGCGGAAGTCAACCTCGAATCATGGCGGCGATCACGGGGGCGAAGGTGACGGCGGAGGCTGCTGGTTCCCACCTACCCCCGCGCTGTTCGTGCCCCCCGTCCCCGGTGTGTTAGACACGTCGGCGGCGCCTTCGTTGCGCCCTGGCGGCGGCTGGTCCAGCGGCCGGAAACCGCCGTAGCACAGGGCCATCTGCCACAGGCCATGCACGACCTGAGCCCCGTACTCCTCGGTCGCCGCGATCCAGTTCCGCATGCGTTGCGCCTGGCTAAGCGGCGCTGGCGCGACCGCCGGCGCCTCGACCACCCGGCCCACCTGCTGGCCCGGCTCCACTAGGCCCTGGTAGCGGTAGACGGCCCACTTGCCGCCCTCACGGGTCCCAAGGTACCGCACCTGTGTCTGCAGGGCGTCGTTGGAGACGATCAGACGCTGGTAGTATTGCGAGCGGCTGAGAATCGTCTCAGTCGTCTCTCCCCCACGCAACAGAGGGAAAAGCGAATCGGTATCAATGCTGAAGCTCAGGCCCAGCAGTATCGCCAGGACTGGCAGCGCTTTGCGCAGCAGTGGGGACCGTGGTCCCTCACCCGCCGGTGCAGCCATGTCGCACTCCTCTGGCCTCGATGTTTGCTGTGCGGACGCGAGCGCCCGTCTGAGAGAGGCGACTGCACGGGCATTATACCCAGGTGGTCGGACGCTGACAACCACCTATTGAGTGCAAATGTTACCCCGCTGCAAAAGCAGCGGGGACGGCCAGCGCGGAGCCGGCCGTCCCCGGTGTGTGATCCGGATGGCCAGGGCCTACCCGACGTTGTAGAAGACCTTGCGGCCCAGGTACCGCGACACTTGGCCCAGTTGCTCCTCGATGCGCAGGAGCTGGTTGTACTTGGCGACGCGGTCAATGCGGCAGGGCGCGCCGGTCTTGATCTGCCCGGCGTTGGTCGCCACCGCGATGTCCGCGATCGTCGCGTCGTCCGTCTCGCCGCTGCGGTGGGAGACGACGGCCGTCATGTTCGCGCGCTTGGCCATCTCGATGGCCGCCAGCGTCTCGGTCAGGCTGCCAATCTGGTTGACCTTGATCAGGATGGCGTTGATGGCCTTCAGGCCGATGGCCTGCTCCAGGTACTTGACGTTGGTCACGGTCAGGTCGTCGCCGACGATCTGGACCTTGTCGCCGATGGCCGCTACCAGCTTGGGCCAGCTCTCCCAGTCGTTCTCATCGAGACCGTCCTCGATGGAGATGATGGGGTAGCGGCTGCACAGGTCGGCGTAGAAGGCGATCATCTCTTCGCTGGACAGCTCGCGCCCTTCGCCCTCCAGGATGTACTTGCCCTTCTCAGCGCTGTAGAAGGAGCTGGCCGCCGGGTCCAGCGCGATCATGATGTCGTCGGCGGGCTTGTAGCCGGCCTTCTCGACCGATTGCATGATGACGCGTAGGGCGTCTTCATTGCTGTCGAGGTTCGGCGCAAAGCCACCCTCGTCGCCCACGGCGGTGGACAGCCCGCGGTCCTTGAGGATCTTGGCCAGTGCGTGGTAGATCTCGGCGCACATGCGCAGGGCTTCCCGGAAGCACGGGGCGCCGACCGGCATGATCATCCATTCCTGCAGGTCCACGTTGTTGTCCGCGTGCTTGCCGCCGTTGATGATGTTCATCATCGGCACGGGGAGCTGCCGGGCTGACACGCCGCCGATGTACTGGTACAGCGGCAGGCCCACGGCCACGGCCGCGGCCTTGGCCACCGCCAGCGACACGCCCAGCACGGCGTTGGCGCCGAGCTTGCTCTTGTTCTCGGTGCCGTCGAGCGTGCACATCAGCTCGTCAATGAAGATCTGGTCGGTGGCGTCGAGGCCGACGAGCTCGGGGGCGATGATCTCATTGACATTGGCGGCGGCCTTGGTGCGGCCCTTGCCGCCGTAGCGGCCCTTGTCGCCGTCCATGAGTTCGAGCGCCTCGCGCTCGCCGGTCGAGGCGCCGGACGGAACGGCGGCCCGCCCCATCGCACCCGAATCCAGAATGACGTCCACTTCCACGGTCGGGTTGCCGCGCGAGTCCATGATCTCGCGACCGGTTACTTCTACTATGGTCGTCACGTCTACCACCTCCGAATGACTGCCCTGCGCGGGACAGGACAAGACTGTTAGGACAGCACCAGGCCGACACGACCGGTCAGCGGCCCGGCAGGGCCTCACACCAGGCGTAGATATCGAACTCCGTCCACGCGGGATGGTCCGCCGTGAACTGGTAGTCGGGCACGATCTCCCGCAGTAGCCGTGGCAGCTCGACCGCATCGTCCAGCCGGTGATACGCCGCCATCAGGACAGGGGGGCGACAACGGCGCAGCGTCTCGGCCGCGCCGCGCAACACGTCGGCCTCCATGCCCTCGACATCCATCTTGATCAGATCCACGCGCTCCAGGTCGAGCTCGGCGACCAGACGGTCCACGGTGGACGCAGCCACCTCGACCGTGCCGCCGCCAAGCTCAAACGCCCCGCTATGGCCGCGACTGGTCGGCGCGAGACTCATCTGGATTATGCCCTCGGTCGCCCCAATGGCCCGGTCCACGACAGTGACATTGCGCAGCCCATTCGTCGCGACGGTCTGCCGCAGGTACGCCGCGTTCTCCGGCTCCGGCTCGCAACTGTAGACATGTCCGGTGTCGCCCACCAGCCGCGCCCACGGCAACATCGCGCAGCCCAGGTGGGCGCCCAGGTCGAAGATGACATCCCCCGGCCGCGGCCGGTGGTGCCGCAGGTACTGGCCCAGGTAGGCCACCTCGAAGTATGTCTTGATCGCCACCCGCCGCGCTCGCGCCGAGGTGCCGCAGCACAGCAGGTCACCGGTGGGCAGCGCCAACTCGGCATGGTCAGCCAGGATCCGGGTGCCCACCCCACCGACGTGTCGCTGCACCCACCCCCACGACTTGGTCAGCCGCGGGAACGAGGCGTAGAGCGTGAAACCCGGCAAGTGAGGTGCCTGCTCGCGGCTGCGCGCACGCATCGCCGCGTGCCTGACTCGTGACCTGGCCCAGCGGGCCCACGTGCGCTTCAAGTGCGTCTCCTTGGCGGGGAAAACAGAACGGGAGGCATGGCACTGCCATGCCTCCCGTAGGTGTGTGACTTACTCGCCAATCGAGCCGGCGCCGCCGATGTTCGCCTGCGCTGCGGCCAACCGCGCAATCGGCACGCGCAACGGGCTGCAGCTCACGTAGTTCATGCCGACCGCATGGCAGAACTCGACGGACTTCGGGTCGCCGCCGTGCTCGCCGCAGATGCCGACTTCCAACTTCGGGTTGGTCGTGCGGCCCTTGGTGACGCCCATGTCCACCAGCTCGCCGACGCCCTTGACATCCAGCGTCTCGAACGGGCTGACCTGGAAGATGCGCTTGTCAATGTAGGCGGCGAAGAACTTGCCCTCGACGTCGTCGCGGCTGAAGCCGAACGTCGTCTGGGTCAGGTCGTTGGTGCCGAAGGACACGAACTGCGCGATCTTCCCGATCTCGTCGGCGATGACGCACGCGCGTGGCAGCTCGATCATCGTCCCGATCATGTACTCGACTTCCACCTTCTTGGCCGCCATGACCTCTTCGGCGACTCGGTGGGTGTACTCGAAGCACAGCTCCAGCTCGCCGAGGAGGCCGACCAGCGGGATCATCACTTCGGGGATCGGGTTGAGGCCCTTCTTCTTCAACTCACAGGCGGCCTCGAAGATGGCCCGCACCTGCATCTCGTAGATCTCGGGGAACGTGACGCCCAGGCGGCAGCCGCGGTGCCCGAGCATCGGGTTCAGCTCGTGCAGGCTGGCTGCCTTGTCCTTGATCTCCTTGGCGCTCTTGCCGGTGGCGTCCGCACACTCCTTGATCGTCTCGGGGGTGTTGGGCAGGAACTCATGCAGCGGCGGGTCGAGCAGGCGGATGATGACGGGCTTGCCGTCCATGGCCTTCAGGATGCCCAGGAAGTCCTTCTTCTGGAAGGGTAGCAGCTCGGCCGCGGCGGCCTTGCGCTCCTCGACGCTGTCGGACAGGATCATCTTGCGGAACGTGAGGATCCGGTCCTCGCCAAAGAACATGTGCTCGGTGCGGGTCAGGCCGATGCCCTCGGCGCCCAGCGCGATGGCCAGGGCACTGTCCTGCGGCGTGTCGGCGTTGGTGCGCACGCCCAGCCGGCGATTGTCGTCGGCCCACTCCATGAGGCGGCTGAAGTAGACATACAGCGGGTCCTGCTGCGCCTTCTTGTTGCCCTTGAGCGCCAGGATGACGGGGCTGTCGCCGGTCGGCACGTCGCCCGGCATGACTTCGCCGGTGGCGCCGTCAATCGAGATGTAGTCGCCCTGCTTGACCGTCCGGCCGTTGACCACGAACTGCTTCTTCTTGTAGTCAATCTCGATGGCGCTGCAGCCGACGACGCACGGCTTGCCCATCTGCCGGCCCACCACGGCGGCGTGGGAGGTCTTGCCGCCGAACTGGGTCAGGATGCCCTGCGCCGCGGCCATGCCCCGGATGTCCTCGGGGGAAGTCTCGGTGCGCACGAGCACGACGCGATTGCCCTTGTCGCGCTCCTTGACCGCGTCGGCCGCGAGGAAGACGACCTCACCGGCCGCCGCGCCCGGGGACGCCGCCACGCCCTTGGCGATCGCCTTGGGCTTGGCCTTGGAGTCAAACTGCGGGTGCAGCACCTGGTCGAGCTGGTCGGGCGGCACGAGCATGACGGCGTCGGCCGGCTTGATGGCGCCCTCGTCCACCAGGTCCACCGCAATCTTCAGCGCGGCTTGCGCCGTCCGCTTGCCGTTGCGGGTCTGCAACATGTAGAGCGTGCCCTTTTCGACCGTGAACTCCACGTCCTGCATGTTCTTGTAGTGCTTCTCGAGCTTCGCGCAGATGGCGATGAACTCGTCGTAGACCTTCTTGTTCAGCTTGCGCAGCTCGGCGATCGGCATGGGGGTGCGGATGCCGGCCACGACGTCTTCGCCCTGCGCGTTCTGCAGGTACTCGCCGTACATGACCTTCTCGCCGGTCGCCGGGTCGCGGGTGAACGCCACGCCGGTGCCGGAGTCATCGCCCATGTTGCCGAACACCATCGTCTGCACGTTGACGGCGGTGCCCCAGTCGTGGGGGATCTTGTTCATGTTGCGGTACGCCACGGCGCGGTCATTGTTCCACGAGCCGAAGACCGCGCGGACGCCGGCCATGAGCTGGTCGCGCGCATCCTGCGGGAAGACATGCCCCAGGGCCTTCTTGTAGACGCCCTTCTCCAACTCGACGACCTTGCGCAGGCCGGCGGCGGACACCTCGGTGTCCTCCTTGACGCCCTCTTCGGCCTTGACCTGGTCGAGGCACTCCTCGAAGGCATGGCGCTTCACGCCCATGACCACATCGCCGAACATCATGATGAGCCGGCGATAGGCGTCGAAGACGAACCGCTCATTGCCAGTGGCCTTCACCATGGCCTCGGCCACGACGTCATTCATGCCGACATTGAGGACCGTGTCCATCATCCCGGGCATGGACTCGCGGGCGCCGGAGCGGACCGAGACCAGCAGGGGGTTCTTGGGGTCGCCGAACTTCTTGCCCGTCTGCTTCTCGAGCTCGGCGGTGCAGCGATCAATCTCTTTCTCCAGGCCGGCGGGGAACCTGTTGCCGGCCTTCGTGTAGAGGATGCACTGCTCGGTCGTGACGGTGAACCCGGAGGGCACCGGCACACCCAGCGTCTTCATGATGTTCAGGTTGGCGCCCTTGCCGCCAAGCAGGTCCTTGAGCGCCTTCCCTTCCTTCTTCAGCTCCGCCGCCAACTTGTTGGCGTCGTCCGTAAACATGTACACCGGCTTGTACTGTGCCATCTACATCCTCCCAGTATTCGGTACACCTGCGCCGGGGGAGGCGTCAGGAGTGGTTCCAGCACTAGCTCACGCGCCGGCCCCATGGCTACGCGGGCTCACGCGCAAGGGTCTGACACGGATGCGCGTATCGGTCACCACTGCGAAGTGGCCCTCGCCAAGCCTCGCGAGTTCAGGCATCGCCCGCCGCAGGATTGGCAGATTCGCAGTCATGTCGTCACTGCTGAGTCGCAGCAGAATGATGCCAATGGGGGCAAGCCCACGGGCATACACCAACTCGCCAAAGTCTTTGTCGGCGGTCACGAGCACACGGTGTTCTGTGACCGCAAGCTGCAATACCTCAGTGTCCGGCCACTGCCGATGGACGTCCTGGCCCCATGCCACGTCGTGCCCCAGTTCTCTCAGGGCCTCGACGAACTCGCGCTCGATGTTCTCATCGGCCAGGAGCCTCATGCGCCGTCCTCACGCCGTGGTGACCAACTCGTCCAGACTCACCGCATCGGAAGCATAGGTGAGGGCCGCCAGCACATCTTCGGCTTGCAGCTTCGGGTAGCTATGGAGGAGTTGCTCCATCGTGACGCCGTTGCCGAGCTTGCGGAGGATGAGCTCGACGGTGATGCGAGTGCCAGCAACAACAGGCTTGCCCATCATCACGTCCGGATCACGGGTGATGCGTCCCTGCCAGCTCATGGTTGACACCTCCTACAGTTCCAGCTCCACCCGCTCCTCACTCACCAGCCGCCGGTACTCCTCCCGCTTGTCGCGCGCCACCGGCCGCTCTGCGATCTGTAACACCTCATACACGCTGACCCACATCCCCAGCTTCAGCGTGATCATCTGCCCCACCCGCACCTCGGTGCTCGGCTTGGCCGGCTTGCCGTCCAGCTCGATCAAGCCCGCGTCGCAAGCCTGCTTGGCGCGCTCCCGTCGGGGCACCAGGCCGGTGGTCTGCAGGTACTTGTCCAGTCGCATCAGGCTCCGCCTCGCTCCTCCGCCTTGGCCCGCTCCCACAGTACATCCATCTCGTCGAGGGTCATGTCCGCCAGGCGCCGCCCCTGGGCCTGCGCCTGCTGCTCGACGCTGCGGAACCGCGTGCTGAAGCGCCGGTTGGCCTCGCGCAGAGCACTCTCGGGCTCCACCTTCAGGAACCGCGCGACGTTGCAGATGGCGAAAAGCAGATCGCCGATCTCATGGGCTGCTTCGGTGGGGTCCTCGGCGGCCTGGACTTCGCGCAGCTCCTCGTGGACCTTGTGCCACGGTCCCTGGATCGTCTGCCAGTCGAAGCCGACCTTGGCGGCCCGCTTCTGCAGCTTGTCCGCCTGCTGGAGCGCCGGCAGCTCCCGCGGCACGCCGTCCAATGCCGATGTCCGCTCCCGGTGCTCCTCCTCCTGGCGCTTGAGGCGCTCCCAGTTGGTCAGCACCTCATCCGCGCCGTCCACATGTACGTCACCGAAGACGTGCGGGTGACGGTACTCCAGCTTGTCGCTGATCTTGCGGCAGACGTCCTCGATGTCAAAGTCCCCGCGCTCACGCGCCAGCTCAGCGTGGAAGACCACCTGCAGCAGCAGGTCGCCCAACTCGCCACAGAGCCGTCCTAAGTCGGCGTCATCTACGGCGTCGAGTACTTCGTAGGCTTCTTCGAGTAGATAGGGGCGTAGTGATTCATGGGTCTGCTGGGCATCCCAGGGACAGCCTCCGGGGCCGCGCAGCTTCGCCATGATCTCCACCAGGCGATCGAATTGTCTCATGTCACAAGCGCCACCGACGACCGCCCGGAGCCCGAGCGGTCGTCAGAGAGATACTATACCATACACTGCGCCAGGAATGCTACACCTGAGTTGGCGCTTTGCGCTCACTGGGCCGGTGGCGCCTCGAACATCCGGCTCAGACCCTGGTAGCGCGGATCCACGATCTTGATCTGGGCGGCCCGGCCGAGTTCCCCGATCAGCGCCGGCACCTGCTTGGCGCTGGCTGCCAGGTACGCCTCCCGGACGTGGTCCTTCACCTGCGCGAAGTCTGCCTCCTCAGCCGCGTGCCGCTGGTCCAGCTTCACGATGCGCCAGCCGTCGTCGGTCTGGATGGGCTGGCTGACCCGCCCCACGGCCAGCGCGGCGACGGCCTGCCGCAGAGCCTCGGGCTGCATGTCCGCCAGAGCTTCTTCGGGGCGGACGCCGCCCTGCTCGCGCGTCTCGGTCGCTACAGACTGCTCGCGTGCCAGTCTGGCGAAATCGGCCTCGGTCTTGATGAGCCCGCGCACCCGCCGGGCCTTGGCCTCGTCTCGCAGCACGATCTCGGACAACACGACCGTCTCCGGCCGCCCGAACTGCTCGATATGGTCATCGAAGAACTTGCGCACCGCCGCGTCTGAGGTGTCCACGCCCTTCTCGGCCAGGCGCTTCACCTTCAGGCTGAAGGTCAGATAGCTGCGCAGGTCGGCCTCGGTCATGCCTTGCTGGGCCAGGAAGGCCTGCCACTGCGCCTCATTGGGCGCCTGGGCCTTCATCTGGGCGATCGCCGCGTTGACCTCGCTGTCACCCAGCTTCAGGCCGGCAGTGTCGAAGGCGTCCTCAATGAGGCGGCGTGCCATCAGATCAGCCAGCACACGCTCACCCCCGGTCTCTTCGAGGCGGCGGTACAGCTCCGCCCGTGTGATGGCCCGGCCGTTCACCGTGACGACCGGCTGGCTCAGATCCATCGCGGTCTCACCGGGAGCGCCAAAGGCTACTCCGGCTGCGAGCAACCCGACGAGCGATACTCCCGACAGCACAACTGCCCAGGCCCGCGTGATGGTGCGCAAGGCACTCACCTCTTCTTCCTGATATGCGACCGCGTCTCCCGATGTCTCCACCCCTGGCGACGTGTCGGGATGAAGAGGCGACAGTAGGGCAGGACGACTCCCCTGCCCTACTATGTTCCGTCCTGGATTGTGGCGTGGCCTACTGCGTCTTGGCGGGCGCCGGAGCCGCCGGAGCGGCCGGGGCGGCCGGGGCGGCCGGCTGTTGCCCTGCCGCCGGGGCTGCGGGAGCCGCGGGAGCCGCCGGAGCCGCCGGAGCCGCCGGAGCCGCGGGCTGCTGCCCTGCGGCCGGAGCGGCCGGCTGGCCGCCCTTGGTCTCCCCGAACGTGGGCAGCGCCTGCGGCGGACCGAACATCCGGTTCATCTCCTGGTACTTGGGCAGCAGGACGCGCACCCGCGCCGTCTTGCGGAGTTCCTCGATCATGTCCTGCACGCCCTTGGCGTGGGTGAACATGTAGTGCTCGCGCACCTTGTCCTTGACCTTGTCATACTCCGCCTTCTCGGCGGCCTTGCGCTGCTCGAGTTTGACGATGTACCACACGTTGTCGGCCTTGATCGGTTGGGTGATCTGACCGACCTGCAGCCCCATGACGGCCTGGCGCACCACACCGGGCTGGATCTGGGCGAGCGGCTCTTCAGGCCTCATGCCGCCACGCTCCCGGGTGAAGGTCGAGATGGAGTACTGCCGGGCGAGGTTGGGGAACTGCGCCGCGTCCTTGAGCTGCGAGCGAATCTGGTCGGCGCGCGCCTTGTCGTTGACCACGATCTCGGACAGCCGCACGGTCTCCGGCCGGCCGAACTGTTCGCGGTTCTCCTCGAAGTCCTTGTGTAGGGCCTCGTCGGTGACCTTGACGTCCTTCTCGGCCATCCGCTTCACCTTCAGGTTGAAGGCGATGAAGTCATGGAAGTCGGTCTCGGCCATCCCCTGCTGCTTGAGGTACGCCTGCCAGTCGGCTTCACTGGGCGCCTGCTTCTTGGCGTTGGCGATCTCGGTGGCGATCTCCTGCTCGGTGACCTTCAGCCCCGACTTGTTGAAGGCGTCGGTCAGCAACTGGCGGGCGATGAGGTCCGCCAGCACCCGTTCCCCTCCTGCCTGTTCGAGCCGGTCATAGAACGTCTTCTTGGTGATGCGGCTGCCGTTGACGATCGCCACCGGCTGGTTGGCGCATCCCACGACCGTGAGCACCGCTATCGCTGCCAGTGCCGCTGACAACGACCGCCGGATCATATGCAAGATTATCGCCTCTTTCTGTGGGTACGGTAACAGGAGGGGGCCGGCTCGTCGCCGGCCCGCCGTGCTACGGATCCGCCGCGGAGCGACGGATCGCATGGCATTATAGCAAAGCGCCCATCAGAACAGAACAACCATTTCTGGTGGGCCAGGAGTTCCGGCACGGTGGACGGGGGCTGGGGGCCGTCACGGAGCGGCATGGGCGCGAACGCGGTGCGGCACCAGTTGCGAACGCGACGGCCCCGACAGCTGCCGGATCAGGCGTGGCAGCCGGCTCACCACCTGATCCAGTGCCAGGAAGGCCGCCGCCCCGTGAGCCAGCAGGTGACGGGTCACGACCGGGTCTTCGTACAGGCTGAGCACGATCACGGGGGTCAACGGGTGCAGGTGGAGCGCACTCTCAAGCTGCGACACGTCGCGCATGTCCGGCAGGCCGGCCGTCAGGATGACGACCTCATTCGGTCCGTCGGAGCCGGCGTGCCGTGGCGCGCAGGCATGGCAGAGCGTCACCTGCAGGTCAGTTTCCTGCGCCAGCAGGCCGGCCACGATCCGGGCGGCACGGGGGTTGCGGGCGGGACACACGATCACTGGTACGGGCATGGGTCGTGTCCTGTGGCAGCGCCGGCTGCGGTCTCCCACTGATGGCGCCGCCACCATGTTCTGACACTGGTGTAGCCCCTGGTGGCAAAGGACGCACCTGACCGCCCTCAGGGCATCCCTGTTCTCTCCATCTGGAGTATACCCTGATCCCGCATTGCGTCTCTCTCATGTTTTGCGCAACAACAACCGTCAACCCACCCGTAGCTCGCGGTGGATCGCGGCCCGCAGGCGCGCCGTGGCCTGCGTGTGGATCTGGCACACGCGGGATTCCGTTACCCCCATGATCTGACCGATCTCCTTGAGTGTCAGCTCCTGCTCATAGTACAGACTCATTATGGTACGTTCACGTTCTGGAAGCCCCCCCACCGCCTGTGCCACCAGCCGCCGCAACTCCGCCTTCTCCACGATCGCCAGCGGGTCGGCAAAGTCCTCGGACGGCTCGCCCGGAGCATAGTCGCTGGTCTCGTACGGCTCCTCGCCCGCCAACAGCTCTTCCAGCGAGGCCACCGAGGCCGTGCTGGCCTCCGACAGGAAGCGATGGTACTGCTCCAGCGTCATCTCCATCGCCTCGGCGACTTCCTCTTCCTCGGGGGCCCGGACGAGCTGCGCCTCCAGTTGGCTGACGACCTCGGCCAACTGCCGCAGGCGCCGCCGCATGCTACGCGGCGCCCAGTCCTTGGCCCGCAGCGACTCCATGACCTCCCCACGCACCACCGTCGTCGCGTAGGTCTCGAACTTCACCCCCCGCCCGGGGTCGAAGCGGTCCACGGCCTTGATGAGCCCGAGGATGCCGGCCGACACCAGGTCCTCGCGGTCCACGTTGGCCGGCAGTTGGGTGCTGATCCGCCCCACCACGTACTTGACGATGTGCACGTGGTCGCGAATGGTCTGCTCGCGCAAGGCGGGCGTGCCGCACCAGGATACTGCCACCTGCGAGGTCGCGGGTGGCCTCAGGGCCACTGCTGCCAAGGCCATCAACTCCCCGCCGCCGGTGCCGCCACCGGACCGGTCTCGTATTCGGGCAGCGCGCCCATGCTCAGCACTTCGGTGAGCGGCAGCAACTCGCCCGCGCGCACCACTGCCACCACGGCGCCCGCTTCCCGTGCCAACTCCGCCACCGCCGGCCGCAGCTCAGGCGGACACAGGACTACGGCCCCCGTGGCCGACTCCGCATGCTGCCGCTGGGCCCGGCGCAGCGCCTCGCGCCAGTGCTCGGCCCGCTCGGGGGGCAAGGCCACCGCCGCCCCGTCGCCCGCCGCCTGCATAGCGGTCCGCAGCTCCTGCTGCATCCCCTCGGTCAGTGCCAGCGCGCAGAGCGTTCCTTCGGGCGCCACCAGCCGCGTGATGGTCCGCTGCAGTGCCGGGCGCACGCGCTCGGCCAGGTCGGCCGCCGGCCCCGCCTCCGCTATCGCCTCCAGCAGCGATACGCGCTCCACAAGCGGCACCCGCTCGGCCAGCAGCGCCCGACCCACCTGCCGCAACTCCTGCTCTGTCAGGCCGGCTGCCTCGTAGGCCCGCGCCACGGCCGGATGGCTCACGCGCACCATCTCCAGCAGTTCGTGCGCCCGCTGCAGGTCGAACAACTCGGGGGCCGCCCCCGACAGCGCCGACCGCACGTACAGCGCCAGCGCTTCCCGCGGCGACAGCCGCTGCGTCCCGTCCTCCGCACCAGGATCGTCATCGGCCTCGCGCAGCCACGTCGCACGGCGGCCATCGGGCAGGACGACCTGCTCGCCCTCCGGCAGTGCGAGGCTTCGGGCAGGCGCCACGGCCAGTTGCCGTCCCGGCCGCAGCGGAGCCTGCGCCAGTACGGCGCCGTTGAGGGCGATGGCGAAGTCATGCGGCGGCAGCGTCGGGTCATCACTGACGACGAACGTCGGCACAGCGAACCCCAGTTCATCGGACAGCGCCACACGCTGCCGGTTCAGCCACTGGATCAGGTCCGGCTGGGCCGTCAGCGACAGCAGGCCGGCGCCCAGTCGCAACTGCAGCGTCACGGGGGGCTCGGACGCCGGTGCTTCAGGCACGCGCCGCTTCGTGGCATAGTACGCCAGGCCGCCGACGGCGGCAGCGCCGATCAGCAGGGGCGCACGGCCTGCGCCCGGCGCCAGGGCGACGGCCAGCAGCGCCACGGCGACCGTGACCAGCAACCCGGGTTGCAGCAGCACCCGGCCGAGGCTCCCGGCGGCATCGGCGGCCCGGGTGCGCGACAGCACCACGGCCGCGCCGGCCATCGTGAGCAGTCCCGGAGCCAGCACGACGATCCCCAGCCCCAGCGAGAAGACGACGGCCTCCGTCCAGCCCAGCGCCGTCGCCCCGCCCGGCGCCAACGCCGCCAGGGGCGCCACGACCACGATCACGGCGACCGCCAGCATCTCACCTCGCAGGAAGCGCGCGGCGCCGTCCATCGCCCCGTAGAAGGCGTTCTGGGTCTGCAACGCCTCGGCCCGGGCCGCCCCGGCCTCCGCCTCCAGCCGGCCACTGCCCAGAGCCGCGTCCAGCGCCATCTGCTGCCCCGGCAGCGCATCCAGCGCAAAGCGCGCCGCCACCTCCGCCAGGCGCATGAGCCCCAGGCTCAGGACCACGTACGAGGTCAGCATGAGCAGCCCCAGGGCGACGACACCACCAATGGGGTTCTCGCCTGCGGACGTCAGCATTCCCCCCAGCGTCTGCGCCAGTGTCCCGACGGTGCCGTAGGCCAGCAGGCTGCGCGCCGCCGCCAACGCCAGCGCCACCCGCACCATGCTGCCCACCACCAGCACCCCCGGCAGCGACGGGAAGCCCAGCGGCCCCTCCGCCGACAGTGCCACGAGCAGCACCGCCAGACCGAAGGCCAGGCTCGCGGTCAGGAGCAGGTCGAGCACGAAGGGCGGCAGCGGCAGCAGTAGCACCAGCAGCGCCAACAGGCCCGCCAAAGCCACCAGGTGCTCGCGCGACCAGCGCACCCGCTGCAGGGCACTCCCATTCATTACTTACGGTCTCCTTCGCAATCGGTGCTGCAGCCACTCACTGACCCGCCGCCGCTTCAGCCACGCCCCCTCGGTCTCCCGCCGGTCCTCCAGCATCTCGCGGTGGCTCATCTGCGCCCGGCTCAGGTAGCTCAGCCGTGTCGCCACACCATGCAGGATCGCCACCGCCACCAGCACCGCCAGCCAGCGCCACCACAACGCCAGCGCCCCCGACGATCCGCGGGGATCGGGCCATGCGGTCTGTGCCGACAGCCCCTGCAGCCAACTGCGGAGCAGCACGGCAAGTGCGCACAGAGCTAATAGGCCCAACCAGAACGACATCACAGAGAAACGGGGACGACTTGCGCCGGCATCGTGAGTCATCGGCAGATACATCTGTTTACTTGAGCGTTGCACAACGCCGCCCTGGGCGATCTGAGCCAGGAGGGCCACCCCCATTGCCCCCAGGGCCACCAGTGCAACCGCGAGTCCGCCCTGCAGCAGCCGCGTCGCCAGCAGCCCCGGCAGCGCCGCTGCCTCTACCATCGGGCGCTGCAGATCCTGCGCCAGCAGGCCCGCGAGCCAGCCGCAGAGCCTCCCGCCCAGCAGCACCAGCCCGCCGGTCGCGGCCACGATCGCCACGGCCGCCGTCACGGCCGCACTCGCAGGGCTGAGCCCCGTCTGGCGCAGTCGCTCCAGCCGCCGGGGCGTCGCAGGATAGCGCTTGATCTCGTCGCTCATGGCCTCCGTCCGTCATTACCCCAGTGTCGCCAGCCACCGAGCTGTCACGTCGGCCACGACGCTGACCTGGTGCAACAGCACCGCCCCCAGCAGCGGGGCGACCACGCCCAACGCCAGCAGCGTCACCAGGGCGCGGGCGGCCGGTAGCACCTCCGCCGCCCGCAACTCGGGCAGGACGCGCTGCAGGCTGCTGACCATCAGGGCAGCCAGCACCGTCCCCAACACCACCGGCCCGGCCAGTTGCAGGAGCCCCGTGAAGAACAGGCTAGGCCAATACACCCACGAGGCCGCTGCCGTCAGGTCGGCGGCCTGCCCCGGCGGCAGCAGGACATATGACTGCCGGAAGAACGCGACGAGCCAGTGCAGGCCGTTGAGCTGCACGAAGAACACCAGAACCAGCACGGTGAAGAGCCCCGCCAGCGGTCCGTCCTCCTCGTCCGCGGCGGCGAAGCCGCCCACCACGTCCTGCAGGTGCCCGGCAGCGAATGCCCCCCACACCAGCAGCCAGAGCCCGAGACCCATCAGCAGGCCCACCGCCGCCTCGCGCGCCACCGCTGCCACATACTCAGGCATCGTGAGGGCCAGAGGCGCTCCTGCCGGCGCGATGGCCAGAGCCAGCGGTCCCGTCAGCACCGCCGCCACCGCCAGGCGCAGCGACGGGGGGAAGTGCCGCCACCCCGTGGGCGGCGCCAGGGCCAGCAGCCCGGCCGCCCGTGCGAACACCAGACCCCACACCGGCCACAGGGCAGGCATCATCGCGCGTGCACCAGGGAGGCGGCCGCCAGCCAGAGCGAGCCCCAGTAGCCGCACGACAGGCTCAGCATCCACGCCCCGAACAGCGCCAGCGCCACGCCTGCCGCCAGGAGCTTCGGCGCCAGGAGACTGCTCTGGTCGCTGAGCCCCAGGAGGTTCTGTAGGTAGGCGCCCAGCAGTCCGGCGGCCACAATCGCCGCCAGCAGCGGCAGCGACAACCACAGGGCCATCAGCAGTGCGTTCTGGAGCAGTGCGCTCCCGGCAGCCCAGTACATGCGGTCTGCCCTCGCTTCCTAACGCGCATTGATTTTTGGGGCGCTATGTGTCACAATGCCCGACGTCCTTCGGCCGCCCTGCCGCGCGGGCCGCCGCGTAACCCGCCCCCGGACCGTTCCGGCTTCCGGGCCCCATGAGGTGAACGACGCATGGCTGCGCGCTTGCTGTGCATCATGGCTTTGCTGGCGGTCGTGCTCCTGAGCGGCTGCGGTGGCGGCGACAGCGACCCTGTGCTCATCGCGGGCAACTACTTTCCTCTCACCGTCGGCGCGGTGTGGGTCTACAACACCATACTCGAGGCGGAGACCCCCACCGATGAGTTCACCACGACCGGCACCATGACGCGGACGCTGGTGGGGACCCAGGACCTCCAGGTGGACGGAGCGACGGCCACCACGTACGTCTTCCGCCACGACTACACGACCAACGCCGTCCCCGACCTCACCGGCGGCGCGTCCGTGGACGTCGCCCCCTTTATCAACCATCTGTTTGCGGCCGACGGCGGCCTGCATTCGGTGCTGGCCTGCTACCGCACAGTGGCCGCCACCGCCGATACGCCGGCCCACATTGAGGTGGTCGCCGTAGCGCGCGTGGGTGAAGCAAACGTGTCGGTGCCCGAACCGCGCCCCTTCCTGTACAACCCGCCCTACCAGGGCACCATGCACAATGGCAGCACCTGGTTTGTGCCCATGCCCCTGATGCCGTTCATCACCGAGATGACTGGCTTCGAGCAGAACGACAAGACGCTCAACTATGGTGTCCTCGGCGGCATTGGCGATGCCGCCAACACCATCGTCAACATCAGCTACTACGCCGCCGATCTGAACGTGGACGGCAGCACCGCCGCTATCGCCGGGCGCGGTCGCAACTACTGCAAGGATGGCGTCGGCTTCTGGGGCGGTGAGGTCCAGAGCGACTGGTACGCCACCATCAACGTCCACGGCAACACCTCGCGCGTGACCTCGCAGGCCGAGCTTGTGTCCTTCACCATGCCCTGACTTCCATACGGGTAGGAGATGCCGTGTGCGGGGCGAGGCTTCGGCCTCGCCCTGTTCCGCTACTGGAGGCTGCTCAGCAGCGCGTACGCCAGCAGTCGCCACCCATCCACCATCACAAACAGCAGCACTTTGAACGGCAGCGCGACGACTGACGCGGGCAGGGACACTAGCCCCAGCGAGGCCACCGTGCCCGCCACCACCAGGTCGATCACCACGAACGGCAGATAGATCACAAGGCCGATGATGAACGCCGCCCGCAGCTCCGAGATGGCGTAGGCGGCGGCCAGCGTGTGGAGCGCCGGCAGCCCTTGCGGTGCGGGCGACGGCTCGAACCCCTGGAACAGCCGCAGGTCCTCCACCCGGGTGTGGGCCGTCAGGAACGCCCGCGACGGCGCCTGTGTCGCCTCCCAGGCCGCCCCGAGGCTCATCTCCCCGGCCAGTAGTGGCTGCGCCGCGCGGTCGTTGATCTCGCGCAACGTGCCGGACATGCTGAAGGCAGTGAGCAGAAGAGCGAGGCCGATCAGGACGGGGTTGGGGATGAGCGGTTGGGAACTTAGCCCTGCCCGCAGGAAGAACAGCACGATCACGATGCGGGCGAAAGAGGTCATGACGGCGAGCAGCGCCGGCGCCAGCGACACCGACGCGAACAGCAGGATCAGCCGCAGGTAGGACGTGGCGTCCGTCGCCCCGAGGTTGACTGCCACCGGGGCGCCGCCACGCGCACTCGCCGCCGAAGCGCAACCGAGGACGACTACCGCCACGGCGAGCCAGCGCGCTCTCACCGGGCATCGCCCTCTTCCCCATCGTCGACGGACGCGGCTGGCACCTCCGGCGGCACTTCAGTCGCCGCCACCCCTCCGGGGCCACAGGTCAGCGCCAACAGTTTCCGCCCCACGCGCACCACGTGGAGCACATAGCCCCCGTGCAGGGGCACCGACTGCAGCAACTCCGCCGGGCCGGACGGCGCCGCGCCCATGCATCCCGGCCCCACGCGCCGCAGCAGCCAGTACACGCCGTAGATGAGAGCGATGACCAGCGCCAGGCTCAGCAGCGCTTGGAGCAGGTAGTGGCCGGGCGCATAGGGCAGCCCCGGCGTGGGCGCTGCCGGCTGGGCCGAGGCCACGGCGCAGACAGCCCCCGCGAATCCGATGGCACTTAGCCTCATGTCACAGCCCCGAGGCCGAGACCTGCGTGATCCGCACTCCCAGGTCGTTGTCCACTCGCACCAGCTCCCCCAGGGCGATGACCCGGTCGCCCACCATGATCTCCGCGGGTTCGCCCACTTCCCGGTCGAGCAGCAGCACGGAGCCGACCTCCAGTTCGAGCAGTTCGCGCAGGGCCAGTCGGGTTGACCCCAGGCGCACCGTCACCTGCAGCGGGACCTCTGACAGCGCCGTCAGTTGCGGCTCCGTCGCAGGCTGGAACTGATCCGCCATCCTTACCGGCACATCCGTGTCATACAAAGCCACTGTCACGCCTCCCTGCCCCCCTCCACATGCTGGATGCTGATGGCCAGCGTCGCGCCTTTGGCGCCAATGCGTCCCCACGCCACGGGCGCGCCGTTGGCCCGGAGAATGCTCTGCTGATCGCCAGCTCCGAGAGCCAGCACGTCCCCCGGCTGCATCTCCAGCAACTCGCGCGGCGTCACCGGCGGCGCCACCACGACAGCTTCCACCACCACCGGCGCGTCGGCGAGTTCCTCCCGCTGCAGTCGCTGCCCCCCCTCGGGCGGCGTGAGACACGCGCGCAGGTCGGCCCACGGCACTGTCAGTACCACCTCGCCGCCAGCGGGGCCGTGCGCCACGTGCATCCGCCACGCCACCACTGCCTCCGCACCCGCCGGGACAGGGCCCCGGGCCAGCACCGGGCTCGGGGGGCTTCCGGCCAGACGCAGCTCCCGCCCGAGGTCTGCAGCAAGTGCCCGGGCGGGCAACTGCAACAGGCGCAGGTCCAGATCGGTGAGGGCGTGCTCGGCTAGTTCGTCCTGCCCCAGTTGCGCCGCCAGCAGCGCCGTCGTGGCCGTGGGCGACAGCAGCAGCCGCCAGGCCCCCCCGTGCGGCCATGTGGCGGCGACAGCCCAGAAGCCCGCCTCGAGCCGCCGGGGTTGCCAGTCCGGCTCGGGGGCCGGCGTACAGGTCACCCCGAACGAGGCGAAGGCTGCCACCAGCAAGTGCTGCACCCGGGCCCCGAGGACTTGCAGGGAGGCCTCCTGGGCATGCGAGGGTGCCTCGACCGACGGCGGCTCGTAGCGCTGGGCGACATCGCTTGTAGGCATGGGCTCTACTCCGGCGCATAGCGCTGTGCGTGTTCGTCAGCGAGGGCCTGCTTCTGGCGCTGCTGGCGCGCTCGCCGTCCTTCGGCCAGCCGACCGATCAGGCGCTCGAGAGTCCGGCGCGTCTGGGCCACCCGCCGCCACCTGAGGCGGTCTGTCGCCACCCGGCCCCGGGCCTCGCGCAGGGCCTGCTGCAACTCCTGACACTGCCGTTCCACCAGAGCGGCATAGCGGTCACGATGGCAGAGCGCCGCCGCGGTGCCGGCTTCCGCCAGCGGGCGGCGTGCTTGCGCGGCCTGCAACTCCCCCTCGACCTGCCGGCAGGCCAGCAGACTGCGCTCGACTTCGCCTTGCAGGGCGCGCTCCTGGCCCGCGATGGACCGGAGCAGCCGTCCGAACCGTGCGGCGGAGTCAGGCATGTGCCACCTGCCTCTCCCCGTCCCCAGCCGGCCCCATGAGCGCCAGCAGCCGCCGCCGGGCGTCGGACGGATCGGCGTATTCGTGCTGCCCCTGTCGCAGGAACTGCATCATGTCCGGTCGCCGGCGGACCGCCAGATCGGCCAGCGGGCGCGCCCCGGGACGGTAGGCACCCACAGCGATCAGGTCCTCGACCTCGCGGTGCGCCGCCAACAGCTCTCGGAAGGCCGCCGCGGCCTGGGTGTGCGGCTCGTCCACCAGGCGGGACATCAGCCGCGAGACGCTGCCGCTGACATCCACGGCCGGGTAGTGCCCCCGGTCGGCCAACTCGCGGGTCAGGTGGATGTGGCCGTCGAGGATGGCACTGACCGCATCGGCCACCGGCTCCTGCAGGTCATCCCCCTCCACCAGCACGGCATAGACGCCGGTGATGCTGCCGGTCGCCCCGCTGCCGGCGCGCTCCAGCAGCCGCGCCAGGAACTCGTACATGGAGGCGGGGTAGCCGCGCGTGGTGGGCGCCTCCCCGGCCGCCAGACCGACCTCGCGCTGCGCCCGGGCCAGCCGCGTCAGCGAGTCCACAATCAGCAACACATCGAGGCCCTGGTCCCGGAAGTGCTCGGCGATGGTCGTGGCCGTCAGCCCGGCGGCGATGCGCACCAGGGCCGGCTCGTCCGACGTCGCCGCCACGACGACCGAGCGCGCCAGACCCTCGCCGAGGTTGACCTCCAGAAAATCGCGCACCTCACGCCCCCGCTCGCCGACCAGCCCCACGACGGCCACGTCCGCGGTGTGATAGCGCGCCATCATGCCCAGCAGCGAACTCTTGCCGACCCCCGCGCCCGAGAAGATGCCCAGGCGCTGCCCCTTGCCACAGGTCAGCAGCGTGTCCACGGCGCGCACGCCGAAGTGCAGCGGCTCGACGATGCACTGCCGCCCCAAAGGCGGCGGGGGAGCGCTCTCGACGGGGCGCAGCACCGTCTCTCCCAGATCGCCCTTGCCATCGATAGGGCGACCGAAGGCATCCAGAACCCGCCCCAGAATGCCACGACCGATGGGCACGCTCAGCGCCCGCCCCGTCGCCGTCACCGGGCAGCCGGGGGCCACGCCGCCCATGCGCCCCAGCGGCAGCAGCAGCGTGTAACCGTGCCGGAAGCCGACCACCTGCGCCGCGATCTCCGGCGCGCTGTCGGTGGGGCGGATGTGGCAGATCTCCCCCACGCGCGCGGCCGGGCCTTCAGCCAGGACCGTATGGCCCGACACCTCGGCGACCTTGCCCGTGGCCCGCATCCGGGGCAAGCCCGACACTCGCGCGGCCAGAGCCCGCAGCCGCTCGCGCTCCTGTGTGATGGTCGCCGCCGACTCAGCCGCCGCGTACGCGCACATGACCTCATCCATTGTACGAAGCCGCCAGGGCCTCGCGCAGAGTGGCCAACTGGGTCTGCAAGGTGGCGTCGAAGCCTCCCCGGTCGCTATCGAGGCGACAGCCGCCGCGCTCGATGCTCGGGTCGGCGATGAACTCCAGTTGCGCCGCCTGCTCCTGCCAGGCGGCCTGGTGCTCCTGCAGGTGCGCCAGATCATCCGGATGCAGGCGCGCCACGATCTTCGTCGCGAAGTGCAGGTTCTGCAGGGCTTGCGCCAGTGTGTGCTCGATGACTGTGGGGTCGGCCGTGACCTCGTGGCGGACGATCTCGCGGGCGACGGACAGGGCCAGTTCGAGGATCTCGGGCCTGATCTGCATGAGGAGCCGCGCCCGCTCCTGCACCATCTCCTCGGCGATGCGCCCCAGCAGCCGCAAGTGTCGCTCCGGGTCGCCGGCGTCCGGCGGCGCCGGCGCGGCGAGCGTGCGGGCAGGCTCGATCTCCTCGTGGAAGGGGCGGATCGTCCCCACCTTGCCCTGCAGTTCGCTCTGCCGCAGCAGTCCGCGCATCGTCTCTTGCCCTTCGCGTGCTCTAGGTGCCTGTGTTGAGGCGCTCCTGCAACTCGTGCACGAGCGCCCGCGCCACGCGGGCGTCCGTCGGCCGCGTGGGAAGCCCGACCTCGACCTGCCGCCGTCCCAACTCCCGCTGCAGCCAGCGGCCGGCCCGTGGACCGGCGAGGCTCACCACCAGCCCGCGCACTTCCGGCCGCTCGCCCTGCAGTAGACCTGCCAGGCGGCCACCGTCACGCAGGATCAGCGCGTCCAGTGGGTCGTCGGGCTGGCGTCTCCACCCTCGCCTCAGCACCGCCGCGACCCCGACGGCGATCACCAGCGCCGTCCCGACGAGCGCGCCCGGCAAGAGCGGGCCCAGTGGCGCCGTCACGTCCCCTCGCCGCTCGGCCTGCACCTGCCCCCGCGTCACGAGCATCCGGCCATCGGCCGAGGCGATGTTGAGTCGTTCGGGGGCCAGGCCAGGGACCGCACCGAGGATGAGTTGCACGAGGCTCTGGAGCGTTCGCAGGTCGAGGGTCTCCCCGGGGCGTAGCTGCACCACGATCTGAGCGCTCAGATCGCGGCCTGCTTCACCGGAGAGCAGCACTTCGCTCTTCTGGATCGGGCGGAAGCCACGGAGCAGGGCGGTGAGCTGGCGGTCCAGGGCCGCATTGGCCACCGGCAGGGCAAACGGCGCTGGAGCGAAGCTGAAGGGGTTGGGGGGCGTGGCAGAGCTTGGCGCAGCAGCGGGGGTAGTACGCGTGACGGCAGGCCCCGCCAGGACCTGCGTGGTCTGAGAACCGACAACGATGAGATACAGAGAAGCGACCAACAGCCCCCGCGCGCACCGTTCCCGGATGCGCAGTACGGTCATCAGCGTCCCCCTGTGCTGCGATCAGTGGCTGCTACGGTGGGTGGTTACGCTGTGTTTACACCTTTGTCCGTTTTATGTCAAGCGATGTACAAGTTAGCCTGCCATTGCTTCTACCTCATCGGACAGTGTCTCCACGAACGCCTCGACCACTGGGCCGCTCAGCTTCGTCTCCACGCAGGACCGCAGTTCCACCACGGCGACGTCCGGCGACAGCGCGGGCCGATAGGACCGTTCCGAGGTCATGGCATCGTAGCTGTCGCACACGGCGATGATCCGCGAGGCCAGGGGGATCTCCTCCTGGCGCAGGCCGAAGGGATAGCCGCTGCCGTCGCCGCGCTCGTGGTGGTAGCGTATGCCACCCACCAGGTGTTGTAGCTGCGGGATGCAGTTGATGATTCCCGCGCCCTGCTCGGGATGGCTGCGGATGGCTTCCCACTCCTCCCCCGTCAGGCGCCCCGTCTTGCACAGCACCGTCCGCTCGATCCCGATCTTGCCGATGTCGTGCACAATGCCGGACATGTAGACAGCCTCGGCCTCGCGGTCGGGCAGCCCCAGAAGGCGGGCCGTGTGTCGCGCTGCCTGGGCCACGCGGCGGGAGTGGCCGCAGGTGTAGGCGTCCTTGATCTCGATGGCGGCCACCAGGGCCTGGATCGTGTTGAGGAACATGCCGCGCAGGTCGTCCACCAGACTGCGGTTGCGGAGGGCCAGGGCGGCCTGGTGTCCGGCGGCCTGCACCAGCTTCGCTTCGCGCGAGGTGAACGGGCGCCCGGCGTCGCGCGCCAGCGCCATCAGCCCACTCCACCGCTCATCACGCTGCAGGCCACTGACGAGCACCTGGCGATCCTGCAGGGGCAGAGCGAAGGGCTCTCGCCCCGCCGGCAGCCGCTTGGCCGACGGCGCCAGGTATCCCCGGATGGCCTCCATCTCCTCGTCCGACATGCCCTGAATCGCCAGCGGCTGCACTCCCCGGGACTTGTCCAGACACAGAAGGCAGGCCCCGTCAGCCCCGGCCGCCGCAGCCACGCGCGACAGCAGGGCCTGTGCCATCTCTTCACGCGAACTGGGCAGGCTGATGGTCTCCATGATCCCGTACGCGATAGCCAGTTCCTGGTAGGTCGCCGTCAGCTCCCGCACGGTAGCCTCGACGTCCTCAGCGGCCCGCACATGGCACTCGAAAGCATGGGTGAGAGCACCCATGATCTCGGGGGCCGGCTGGCGAGCCGAGCCCGCGTAGCAGGCCCGCAGCGACAGGTCCGCCGAGCCGGCCACAGGGGCCTCGGCCGCCGCAGGGCAGGCCCCGTCGGCCTCGACGAGCGGGCAGGCCCCGGGACGCACGCACGTAGGAAGCACAGGCGGCAACACCCCCCGAACTCGCTCGCGTCCGTCAGAGTACACCGCCCAGTACAGCCCCAGCGCACACGACAGGTGGGCCAGGGCCACCGAGAAGTCATCGTTCCCGCGGTTGGCGATCATGGCCCTGCTTCACACCCCGTCCACCAGCGCGACCAGCGCCCGCGGGTCAGGCGGCTTGGTCAGCACTCCATTGATGTACGGCCGCAGGTCCTGCATGACTTCGGCTTCGGCTAGAATGCCCGTCAGTACGCAGATGCGCGTGCGCTCCAGACCCGGCACGGCCCGCAGAGCGCGGCAGACTTCGGCCGCAGGCGGCCCGGGCATTTTGAGGTCAATGATGATGAGGGCGGGCAGGACTTCGCTTGCCAGGTCGAGGGCCTCCTGCCCGTCGCGCGCGGCGTACACCCGGACACACCGCGCCTCCCGGAGGATGCAAGCCACGGCCCGGCACACGAAGATGTCGTCATCCACCACCAGCACGACGGGCTGATGGGTGGCCGGCGCTTCCTCGGCCAGGTGGTGCAGATGCAGTACGCCGCGGTCGGCGCCGCCCTCGGGCGGCCTCCCCCGGGCATTCTGTACGTCCCGTTTCGGGATGGCTTCGGCGGACATGGCTAGGCCGATCTCTCCAGACGACTGTCTTCCAGCACACCGCGCACCCGGCCGACCCGCGGCAGGCGAAGCTGCAGACACATCCCGCAGCCGGTCTCCAGCGTCGCTTCGCCGCCGCGCTGGCGCACCAGCACTTCCGCGGCCCGGAAGGCGAAGCTCTCGGCGGCGCGGGACGGCTCACAGCGCGCGCTCGACAGCTCCACGGTCACTTCCTCCTCGGACGTCTCCGTGACTGTCACCATCAGACACGCGTTGCCTTTGGCGGCTTCCAGGGCGGTCTCGAGCACGGCCGTGAGCAGTTGCTGCAGCACCCCCTGGGGCCAGATGACCATCGTCTCGGCCGGCCGCTGCCAATCCACCCGGAAGTCCTGGAGCTGGATCACGTCCTGCAGATCGGCCAGGGCAGCGTCCACCGCCAGACCCAGGTCCACCTCGTCGAGGTCATCCGACAACGGCGGGGCCGCCAACGCCAGGAAGCTGGAGGCCAACCGGCCCAGACGGCGCGCCTCCGCCAGGATGGTGTAGGCATACGACTCCCGCACGCTCGGCTCCAGGTTCGGCAGCCAGGCCAGGCATTCGGCGTAGCTGCAGATGGCCGTCAGCGGTGAGCGGATGTCGTGGTCCATCTGCCGTGCCAGCGTCGGAAAGCTGTTATCGCCGGGGAAGTAATGCCCCCGACTGTCCAGGATCATCCGCATCAATGCACCCCAGCTGCCCCCAACCAGGGGGGAGTCGGTAGCCTTATCGGCCACCTCACTCGGGCACTTGAGGGAGAGTTGAGCAGTATGCGACGCGGGAGTGACTGTCTACTTCACGCCGAGGGTGAACGTCCGGGGGACGGCGAGGGGGCGCATGACGATGGCGCGGGCCGGGCAGAGCTGCTCGCATAGGCCGCAGCCGTCGCAGGTCTCTTCGGGGATGACATAGGCCTGCTTGTCCTCGCGTGGCGCCTGGTAGATGCACACGCGGGCGCAGAGCCCACACTTGATGCACTGCTCCGCCTTGATCTCCGCCACCGCACGCTTGACGCGGTCAATGTCGTCATTGCTCTTGATGCGGCTGCAGAGGGCGCCACGGAAGGTGGCCAAGTCGTCATAGCCCTTCTGCTCCATGAAGTCCGTCAGCCCGGCCAGCAGCTTGCCGACGACCCCGTAGCCCTGCATGACGATGGCCGTGCAGGTCTGCACCAGCGTGGCGCCGACCAGGATCATCTTGGCGACATCACCGCCGTCGCTGACGCCCCCGCTGGCGAGGATCGGCACGGGCAGCGTGGGCGATACGTCGGAGATCCAGCGCAGCACGTAGTGGATGGACCAGGGGCCGCCATGCCCGGCGTAGCCGCCGTGCATGATCGGCTCCTCGCGCTCCAGGTCGATGTCCAGACCGGTGAAGCGGTTGAACATCGTGACGCCGTCGGCGCCGGCTTCGGCCAGCGCCTGGGCCACGGCGCCCGGCTGAGAGAGCTGGGGGCTCATCTTGGGGATCGCGGGAATGGACACGGAGTCCTTGACAGCTCGCAGCGCCCGGGTCATCTCGGCCATCATGTCGGCATGGGACATGATGTGCACGCCGTGGGGGCAGGACACGTTCAGCTCGATGGCGTCGGCGCCGGCCTGCTCCACGAGCCGTGCGCCCTCGACCCACCGCTCCTCGGTGATGCAGTTGAGGCTGGCGATGATGGGGATCTCACAGCTTGTCTTGGCCTTGCGGATCTCCTCGGCGAACTCCTCGAGGCCGTAGATGTTGGCCTGCTCGAAGGAGTACAAGCAGAAGGACTTGTCGCGGCCCAGCCCGTCACGAATCACGGTGAAGCGCGGGGTCGGGGAATGGCGCGCGGGCTCGTACTGAAAGTACGACTTGATGATCGCCGCGCCGCACCCGGCGTCCTCGCAGCGCTTGAGCCGGTCGGCCGTCTCCGTGACGCCAGCCGCGGCGGCGATGATGGGATTGCGGAAGGTGAGGCCGAGGGCTTGAACTGAGAGATTCATAGGGTCGAGGGTCCAGGGTCGAGGGTCAAGGGTAACGACAAGCGGCTACGGCTCCTTCTGGCGGAGGCTGGCGATGAGGCCCTTCAGCATGCGGGCCACTTCGTCGGCCGACTCGATGAGTGCGCACAACGCGGCGGGCGGGGCCAGCCCGAGGCTCTGCGCCAACAGCAGATGGCTCTGCAACTCGCACACTGAACCGTGGGCGATGTGCAGGAACTGGATGTACTCCCTGCGACTGCCACGGCCGCAGCCTTCGGCGATACTGGCCGGTACTGAGGCAGCCGCTTCCTTCGTCTGGCGTCCCAGCCCCCACTGATCCTCGCGGGGGTACGTACGCACGGTCTCGCCCACAGCGACGGCAACGTCAAAAGCCTTCTGCCAGACTCCGAGTTCGCGAAACGAGTTCAGCACGACGCCCCCCGATGCAGGGCGGTCAAGGTCGCTGCTGTTACCCTCCACCCTTGACCCTCGACCCTTGACCCTCCCCCCCTACGCTTCGAGCTTCTCCAGCACTTCGTCCGAAATGTCGAAGTTGCTGTACACCTGCTGCACGTCGTCGTTGTCGTTGATGTCGTCGAGCAGCTTGAGCACCTTGGGGGCGTCTTCGTCGTTGACTTCCTTGGTCACCGTCGGCACCATCGTGACTTCCGCGCGGTCAAACTCGATGCCCATCTCGCGCAGGGCATCGTACACCTGCTGGAAGGCCTTCGGCTCGGTGCGGACCTCGAGGCTTTCGCCATCATCAATGACATCCTCGGCGCCGGCATCCACCACGGCCATGAAGAGCTCGTCGTAGTCCACCTTTTCCTTGGGGACCGCGATGACGCCCTTCTGCTCGAACATCCACGTGACCGCGCCGGCCTCGCTCATGCTGCCGCCGTCCACCTTGAGGATGCGGCGCAGGTCAGCGACCGTGCGGGTCTTGTTGTCGGTGAGGACCTCGATCATCAGCGCGATCCCGGACGGGCCGTAACCCTCGTAGATGGCGCTTTCGTAGCTGACGCCCTCGATCTCGCCCGTACCGCGCTTGATGGCGTGCTGGATGTTGTCGGCCGGCATCTCGGCGGCGCGCGCCTTATCCATGATCAGGCGCAGCCGCGGGTTCATGTCGGGATTGCCGCCCCCGTCGCGCGCTGCGAGTGTGATCAGGCGCGACATCTTGGCAAAGATCTTGGACTTCTTCGCGTCCTGCCGCGTCTTGCGGTGGACGGTATTCGCCCATTTTGAGTGTCCGGCCATGGCGTCTGCAACCTCCGTCAGGGAACGCTTGGGAAGGAGATTATAGCATTGGTCCGCTAGGGGCGGCAAGGGTGCGCTCGCCAGACGGGGGCGGCAGGTCCCCGCCCCGCCGCGACGAAGGGTCCGTGCGGCCGCTCTGCCTTCACGGAGGACTCGCCATGCGCTGTCCGATGCTGCTCGTGGCTCTGCTCGTCCCGGCGCTCTCCCTCGCCCAGCCTCCAGGCCAGGAGGCGCTCCTGGACCGCACTGACAACATCGCCCCCTGGAGCCTCGACCCCGGGCGGGAGTTCCCCGGCGCGGACGGCAAGGTCTCGCTGGCGACCGATGCCGCCGGCGGGTCCTGTGTGCGCCTGGACTACAGCTTCGCCGGTGGCGGCAACTACGTGACCGCCGCGCGCGCCCTGACGCTCCCGCAGGCCTCGGCGGTGGTGTTCAGCATCCGCCAGGAGGGCAAGAACCGTGGCTTCGTCCGCGTCGCCGATGCCTCGGGCCAGGAGCACATGGGCGGTTGCACGGCCGGCGCCGACTGGCACCGCGTTACCCTCCCCCTCGATGAGAAGGGCTTCCCCGGTCACTACGGCGGTCAGAATGACGGCCGCTTCGCCTTCCCGCTCAAGCGCATCATCATCGGCGTGCACAAGGGCGCCAGCCCCACCGGCGCCGTGTTCATCAAGGACCTTGCCTTCGTCACCACCGACCCGGGGACGCACTTCGGCCTCCGCCTGAGTACCCCGGATCCCGGCCACATCGCCTTCGTCGGCAAGGGCAAGGTGAACCTCGCGGCCACGGTGGAGAACCGCCTGGCGGCGCCGGCGACGCTGGCGGTGCTCGGGACCGTGCGCGACTGGTACGGCGCCAGCCAGCCGTTCCACAGCGGCCCGCTGGCCCTCCCGGCCCACGGCCTCGTTACCTACAACGTGCCCTTCAGCCTCGCCCGTCCGAACTACAGCTTCATCGAGGCAGAGCTGCTGCAGGGCGACCAGTCCATCTCCACTGTCACCACGGGGGTTGCCGTCGTGCCCCGGCCGCGCAACTTCGGCCACGACGACCCCCGCAGCTTCTTCGCGCTGCAGGCTAGCGGCTCGGGGGCCCGCGCCCAACGGCTCGGCTGCAAGGCCGTGCGCGTCGGCCGCGACTGGCGCTACGGCGAACAGGGCCACGGCGCGTACTGGTTCCCTGATCTGTCCGAACTGCGGCGCAACCACCAGCTCATCATGTTCAACATGACGGCCTACCCGCCCCGCTGGGCGCTGCAGCAGGCCGAGGAAGCCACCTTCTGGGAAGCTCCCGGCTGGGAGGAGCGCGTGCAGTGGTGGGGCGACTACGTCGAGCACTGCGCCCGCGCGCTGGCTGCCGAGGTCGAGACCTTCGAGATCCAGAATGAGCCCGACCTCACCTGCATGCAGCAGGTCAAGCTCAGCTTCGAAGCGGGCGTGGAGCGCTACCTGCGCATCTTGCGGGCCGGGGCGGCGGCGGTGCGCCGGGGGGCCCCGGGATCCCTCGTCGCCGGCATTGACGTGAGCGGCGGGGACTACGACCGCGGCCTCCCCTACTCCCAAGCCCTCATGGGTGCGGCCGGCGATCTGCTCGATGTGTACACCGGCCACCCCTACGCCGGTGTGCGCTACTTCGGCGACGGGCAGAGCCCCCTGTGGCCGGTGCCCAACCAGGAGCGCCGCAAGTGTCAGGACACACTGGCCATGATCCGCGAGCACGGCGGCAAGCAGCGGTTCTGGGTCGGGGAGAAGGGCTGGGGGCTGGACGTGAAGGCCGACCCGCTGTCGAGCCACTCGCGTGACTTCGCCGCCTGCCTGGTGCAGTCCATGGCGCTCGCGCATTCGGTGCCGGGCGTGGAGCGCTACTTCTGGTTCCTGGAAGAGGGGTGTAACGAGCACGGCTACGAGTATGGCCTGTTCCGCCAGGGCATGCCACTGCCGGCGGCGTTGGCGTATGCCACGCTGGCGTATGTCCTGCACCACGCTGCGCCGGTCGCCTCGCCGGACCTGGGTCCGCTCGTGCAGGCCCACTGCTTCGCCTGCGCTGACACCGGCCAGGGCGTCACGGTCCTGTGGTCAGAGCAACAGCGCTCCTCGGTCACGCTGGCGCGCCTGCCCGCGGACGCGGTGCTGCTGGACATGATGGGCCGCGAGACCGCCCGCGGGCGGGCGGGCAAGGCCTTTACCCTCACGGTGGACCGCGCCCCGGTGTACCTGACCTATCCGCTCAAGTCGGCCCCACGCATGGCGGAGGTCGTGACCCGGGCCACGGTCGCCAACGAACAGCCCGTCGTGCTGGAGGCAGCCTTCGCGGCAGACCTGCGCCACCTGGGCGCGCGGTTGCGCAACGTCACCCGGGAGGCGCAGACAGCCACTCTCAGCGGTCCGTCCGGCCCGCAACAGATGGGCCTCCCCGCCGGGGAGAGCCGCCTCGTGCTGCTGCCGACGTCGCGGCCACTGGACCAGACGCCGGGGCAGGACTGCGCCGTCACGCTCAAGGCGCGGCGGGATGTGCAGCGGGCGACGGTGCGCGTGGACCTCGCGCCCCTGGCGGCGGTGCCGCCCACTGCCCTGCCGGCGCAGGGCCCGCCCCTGCCGGCCCTCGACTGGTGGCGCGGCCGTCCGCCACTGGTCCTCGACCAGCGCGCACAGGTCTACCCGCCCGACCCCACGGTCGGCTGGCAGAGCCCCGACGATCTGAACGTCCGGGCGTGGTTGGGATGGGATGGACAGCGGCTCTACCTCGCTGCCCTCGTGCATGACCCGGTCCACCACGTCGAGGCCGACGACCCAGGAAGGTTCTGGCAGAGCGATTCGCTGCAACTGGCGCTCGATCCGTTGAACGACGCGGGCACAGCGCCGGGCTTCGGCGCCGACGACTGCGAGTTCGGCCTGGTCCTCGGCGCGCAGGGCCCGCGGGTCGTGCAGACCGCCCCCGAGCGGCGCCGTCTCGACAGCCCCGTCAGCATCGAGCGCCAGGGCGCCAACACGATCTACCGCGTGGCGCTGCCGTGGGACCTCATCGGGGTGTCACCGGAGGCCGGCCGCGTGCTGGGGGCCAGCTTCATCGTCAATCAGAACAACGGCCAGGGCCGGGCGTACTGGATGGGCCTGACGCCGGGCATCGGGGAAGCCAAGCGCCCGGTCGCCTACCGCGACTTGTACCTGGCGCCGTAGCGCTGTGCTTCGCGGGAGACCGTTCCTCACCCGTAGGGCAGGCGGCCTCGCCTGCCCGTCCTGGCCACGCGCGGGCGGGGCCGCCCGCGCTACTGGAGCATGAAGCTCACCCCGGGACATGATCTGGGCAGGTGGCGCCGACCGCCCCAGCGAACCCACACCCACACCCCATCGGAGGCTCCCCCCAATGAGACTCGCTGTCATCGGCCTGGGCATCGGCAAGGTCCATGCGCAGGTCATCAGCCAACTGCCGGAGCTGGAACTCGTCGGCGTCTGCGACCTGCGCGCCGAGGTCGCCCAGGACGTCGCTGCCCAGAACGGGACGCAGGCCTTCAGCGACTGGCGTGAGATGGTCGAGACCGCCCGGCCGGAAGCCGTGTGCCTGTGCACCAACCCCAAGACCCATCTGCCCCTGGGACTGGAACTCGCCCGGCGCGGGATTCACATCCTGTGCGAGAAGCCCATGGCCCCGACGGTGCAACAGTGCCTCGATCTGGCGGACGGTTGTGCCCAGGCCGGAGCCGTGCTGATGATCGGCCAGAAGAAGCGGTTCACCCCCGCCTTCCAGTTCCTCAAGGAGCGCCTGGGCGGCGAGTTCGGCCGCCCCCTGTCGCTCAACTACCGCTACCACCTGGGGCAGGTGCCGCGCGACTGGTTCTGGGAGGAGGAGGACGGCGGCGGGCCAATCCTGGAGAACTCCGTCCACACCTTCGATGCCCTGCGCTACCTGATCGGGGAGATCAGGACCATCCGGGGCCTGGGCGGCAACCTGCTCAACCCCGACCGCCGCCCGCAGCTAGATGTCGCTCTGGGGCTGCTGGAGTTCGAGAACGGCTGTATCGGCGCGGTGGAGCTGGGCACGGCTTCGGAATGGACCGTGGCCGATGAGGAGCTGTTCATCGCCTGCGAGAAGGCCGTCGTGCGCAGCCGGGGGCGCTTCGACCGCCCGTCCGAGATCGTCTGCTTCGACCGCGCCGGCACCGCCCCGCAGGCCCTCGAGGTGGACTACTCCGCCGGGAATGACGCGCGCGACTTCATCGCCGAGATCACGCATTTCGTGGACTGCATCCGCACCGGCCAGACGCCGCTGGTCACCGGCCGCGACGCGGCCCGCAGCATCGCCTGCTGCCTGGCCATGAAGCGCGCCGTGCGGGAGGGACGAGTGGTGGAGGTCGAGGAGGAGTGGGCGCGCGAGGACTGAAGCTGGTAGCCACAGCAATCCATGTCAGGGGAACGGCTTCGACGAGGGGACAATGGGAGGTTCCTCGGCGGGTGCCGCATACTTCGGGAACTCGCCGTGGGCGCGGCCCACAAACAGGTAGATCACCGCTCCGACGCCGCTGGTCAGCACCAGCACCAGCAGCCACTTCCACTTGTCTTCGGGCAAGTCGAAGTCGCGCGCCAGGCAGTCGAGCAACGCCACGACCCACGTGATGAGGAAGGCCCCGAACACCAGCGCACCCATGACCTGTGAGACAGGGCCTGCCGAAGACATGTCCGCTGGCATCGCTGCACCCTCTCGGAGGACGACGTCATGGTATCATACCGCGGACGGTGGACAACGGCAAGGGCCACTGCTGGGCTAGCCAGCGCTACGGGTGCATGGTGCGGCTGTTGGTCGGCTGCAGCCAGAATGGGGACGGAGCCTTCGCCCCGGTACCTGAGGACCGCGTGGTGGCGGTGCAGGGCGAGTGGGCCCCGGAGAGCTGAGGGCGACGCCCGTCACTGCGCCGGGGTGAGCAGCGGCGCCAGCGCCTTTGCGTACGCCGCCGCGATGACCGCATAGCCTGCCGCGTTGGGATGGACGCCATCGCGCAGGCCGCTGTTCTCGGGGTTGCGGATCTGCGTGGCCGGGTCGAGACCGGACAAGTCTACCAGCGGCGACCTGGTGGTCCTCGCCACTTCGCCGATGACTGCGCCGTAGCGCTCCAGCACCGGCTTGAGCCCCTCGGGGTACCACTCACGGGGGTGCCGGTCGAAGTAGTACTCGTCGAGCACCGGCGTCACCGAGGCCAGCAGCGTCTGCGCGCCGGTGGCCTGCACGCGCCCGACCAACTCCGTCAGCTTCTCGCGGAACTGCTCCAGCGGCACGCGCGGCTGATCGGTCGCGACCATCACCGAGTCGTTCATCCCGAAGCCGATGAGCACGAAGCGCGGCTGGAGGGCGAGGACGTCCTTGTCCAACCGCGCCAGCCCGGCCAGCACGGTGTTGCCGCCCACGCCAGCGTTGACGACTCGGGGCGCTGCCTCACCCAGGCGCGCCACCAGGAGCGCCTCAAGCTGGGCCGGATATGTGTCGGCCGGCTGCATGCCGGGGCCGAGGGTGATCGAGTCGCCAAAGGCCACGATCACGGGGCGCTCAGCCAGCGCCGGCACAGCCGCAGATAGCAGTGTGGCGAGCAAGAGAGCCTTCCTCATGCGCAACCTGTGGGCGTGTCAGTTATCGGCGAGCCACTGCTTGATGCGTTCGGCCTGCTCGGCGCTGGGGGGGATGTCGCCGTACAGGAGCGGATCGTTGGTGTCCAGCATGTACTGCTCGACCTGCGCCCGCAGCTTCTCCCCCACCTCGGCATAGGCCGGGTCGCCAAAGACGCTGTGCTGCTCCAGCGGGTCCTGCTGCAGGTCGTACAGTTCGTGCGTGGGACGCCGCGTGCTGTAGAAGTCCTCCCGCATGGTCTCCCCGGCCGGGCCGTTCCACACATCCAGGGGCAGATACACCAGCGGCCGGTCGCCGAAGTTGCGGATGTACTTGTAGAGCGCGGTGCGCACCGCCCGCATCGGGTTGTACTTGTCGTGCCAGGTCATCTCTGAGTACAGGAACTCGTGCGGTTGGTACGGCCGTCCCTCCAGGAGCGGCAGGAAGCTGCGGCCCTCGATCTGTGGAGGGGTGCCGCGGCGCTTCAGAGCCGTGCCCTCATGGCACTGAAGTGCCATGCCACCCGCCAGGTCGAGCAGCGTGGGCAGCAGGTCCATGTTGCTGAGCATCTCGCCGTAGCGCTTGCCGCCCTCGAAGTGTCCGGGCCAGTGGGCGAGGAACGTCGTCTTGAGGCCCGGGTCATAGCAGGTGCCCTTGGCGCGCGGCATGGCCGTGCCGTGGTCGGTGGTGAAGATCAGCAACGTGTTGTCGGCCAGCCCCGTCTCCCCCAGCGTCTGTCGCACCTGGCCGAAGCATTCGTCCACCCGGTAGATCAGCCCGTTCATCCCGGCTACATCCTCGCGAATGCCGGGCCGGTCCGGCAGCCAGTACAGCGGCCGCACGGTCGCCGGGTCGTCGTTGTCATAGCCCTCGCGAATGTGCGGCCGGTGCGGCTCGCCCCAGCCGGCGTTGAGGAAGAAGGGCTGCGTGGCGCCGGACGTCCCGGACGGCGCATGGCCGGTCCAGGATGTCCCGGCCCACTCCCGCAGGAACTCGCACACGGCCTGCGCCCCCTGCCGCGCCTCGCCGCCGGGGCGGATGTCCTGGTAGCCCAGGCGCGCCGGCTCGGGGTGCTCGTGTTGGTGGCCGATGAGGTGGGTGGAGTACCCGGCGGCGTTCAGGTACATCGGCAGCGTGACTTCCTGCGCGCCGATCTGCCAGCCCAGGTGCGCCAGGCCGATGAGCCCGTTGTTGTGGGGCATGCGGCCGGTCATGATGCTGCCTCGGCTGGGGGAGCACTGGGCGGCGGTGCAGAAGTGGTTGTCGAAGCAGATGCCGTCGGCGGCCAGGGCGTCCAGGTTAGGCGTATTGATCCCCGCGCCATAGCACCCCAGGTGCTGGCCGAGGTCGTGGACGATCACCATCAGGACGTTGGGGCGGGACCCGGCGGCACTCGTGGGCATGGATACTCCTGCGCGCAAGGGGATGGGTAAGGCCTTCGTGAGTCCCCGGCATCTCGCCGTCACAGACGGCGTGGCAGAGAAGAGGGAGGAGGGGCACCGGGGCCCACGGGCTCACGCCCGTGGCTACACACGTCGGCCCCTTCGGGGCCAGCGGCACGGCGGTTCCCGAATCCCGAGTCCCGCCGTTCCGTTCCCGCCTCTACAGCATATACCTCGACAGGTCCACGTTCTCGACGACGTCCTTGAGCTTCTCGCGGACGTAGGCGACATCAATGATGACCTGCTGCTCGCCGATGTCGGGGGCCTCGAACGAGAGGTCCTCCAGCAGGCGCTCCATGAGCGTGTACAGGCGGCGGGCACCGATGTTCTCGGTACGTTCGTTGACCACCTGCGCCAGTCGGGCAATCTCGGCCAGGCCCTCCTCGCGGAAGTCCACCGTGATCCCCTCGGTGGCCAGCAGCGCCGTGTACTGCTTGGTCAGCGAGCTCTGTGGCTCGATGAGGATGCGGCGGAAGTCGTTCTCGCTCAGGCTCGACAGCTCCACCCGCAGCGGGAAGCGGCCCTGCAACTCGGGGATGAGGTCCGAGGGCTTCGAGACGTGGAAGGCGCCGGCGGCGACGAACAGGATGTGGTTCGTCTGCACAGGCCCGTACTTGGTCATCACCGTCGAGCCCTCGATGATCGGCAGGATGTCGCGCTGCACGCCCTCGCGCGACACATCGGGGCCGTGCCCGCCCTCACGCCCGGCGACCTTGTCCATCTCGTCTATGAAGACGATGCCGGTCTGCTCGACGCGCTCGACCGCCTCGCGCGCGACCTCCTGGGCGTCCACGAGGTTCTCAGCTTCCTGGTAGGTGAGGATGCGGCGCGCCTCGCGCACGGTGGTCTTCTTCTTGGCTTTGCGCGCCGGGAAGATGTTGCCCAGGATGTCCTGCATGTTGAAGCCCATCTCTTCCATGCCGGCGGAAGAGAAGACTTGCATGCTTTGCAGCGTGGGCTCCTCGACCTCGATCTCGACGGTCTCATCCTCCAGCTCGCCGGCTTCGAGGCGGGCGCGGGTGAACTCGCGCACGCGGGCGGTGCGCCGCCGCTGCCGCTCGTCGGCTTCGGCGCGGGCCCGCTGGGCCTCGAGGTCGGTCACGCCCGGAGTGAGCGTCGGCCCCGGGGTCGGGGCGAGGGTCATCTGTGGGTGCTCGGGCACTTCCGGCGCCAGCAGGTCCAGCAGCTTCTCCTCCGCCGCCCGCTCGGATTCCTCCCACACCTCGTCGAAGGCCTCGTTCTCGACCATGCGGTAGGCGATCTCGACCAGATCGCGGATCATGGACTCGACATCGCGCCCGACGTAGCCGACCTCGGTGTACTTGGTGGCCTCGACCTTGATGAAGGGAGCGTGGGCGAGGTTCGCCAGGCGCCGCGCAATCTCGGTCTTGCCCACGCCCGTCGGCCCGATCATCAGGATGTTCTTGGGGATGACCTCATCGCGCAGGTCCTCGGGGATGTGCTGACGCCGCACGCGGTTGCGCAGCGCGATGGCGACCGCGCGCTTGGCCGAGCCCTGGCCAATGATGTACTTATCCAGCTCCTCCACGATCTGTCGCGGAGTCAGTTCATTCTCAATCACAACGGCACCTCATCAAAGGCAAGTATGAGCGGTGAATGCGGGGATCAGGCGTCGGGGCTCCCCCGGCTGCCCGCGCCCTGCTGCGTCGCTCACCACGCGTCGCTCATCTACTCATCATTGAGCATCCATCACTCACTGTTCGTCGTTCGCTGCCTACTCCAACACCTCGATGCTGATCCGGTCGTTCGTGTAGATGCAGATGCTGGCAGCGATGCGCATGGCCTCCCGAGCAATCTCTTCGGCCGACAGGTCGGTGTGCTTGATCAATGCTTCGGCGGCGGCGCGCGCATATCCTCCGCCCGACCCGATGGCCACCAGATCGTCGTCGGGGGTCATCAGGTCGCCCGTCCCCGTCACGAGGAACAGGCGCTCGCGGTCAGCCACGATCAGGATGGCTTCGAGCTGGCGCAGGACGCGGTCGGTGCGCCACATCTTGACCAGCTCCACGCAGGCCCGCTCGAGATTGCCGGAGTACTCGTCGAGCTTGGCCTCCAGGCGCTCGAAGAGCGCGAGGGCGTCGGCGGCCGCCCCGGCATAGCCCGCCAGGATCTTGCCGTCGCGCATCCGGCGCAGCTTGTTGGCGTTGTGCTTGAAGGTCGTGTCGCCGATCGTGACCTGCCCGTCACCGGCCAGAACAACCTTGCCGTCGCGCTTGAGGGCCAGGATGGTGGTCGAGCGCACTTCGTCGCCATGTTTCATGTTCGCATCACCAAGGGGTAGTGTACCGCAAGATGAGAAAAGCCGCCAGAGGGCTGGCGGCCTGGGTAGGCCATCGTGCACATCGCGCCGGCGCCGCGTCAGGGCTCCAGAGCGAGCAACAGCCTGAGCCGGTGCTCGACGGCCGCCATCGTGCCGGCGTCCACGCGGCCCAACCGTTCGCCCAGACGCTCAGCCGAGAGCGAGCGGAGGTCCTCACACTTGATGTGGCTGGGGCGAGTCACACCCCCCTCGGGCGGGTTGAGCGGCACGTGCGTGGCGAGGTTGAAGAGCTTCGTCGTCAGGGGGACAACGACCACGATCTCCGCGCGGCTGTGGTTGAGGCGGTCCGAGGAGATGACCAGGGCCGGTCGGCGGCCGCCTTGTTCGTGGCCACGCACCGGTTCCAGGTCAGCCATCCAGACTTCGCCGCGACTCGCTACCCCGTCTCCCATGGTTCCCCCTCCAGGCCGTCCCGCAGCGTGACATCCCACTCCTCCTGCTCGCGCAGGTACTCCTGCCACGTCGTCTCATCGGCCTGCAAGGCCGCGTACTGCGCGTCGAGCGTCCTGAAGAACAGGTCGCGCTCGTAGCACTTGACCGCCTCGTCGAGTGTCGTGCCGAGCGACTGGCCCAGTTGGTCGGCCAGGGCGCGCAGTTTCCCGTGGGTGGTCGCCGAGATGCGGACTGACGTTGTGGCTGCCACCGCGCCGTGGGTAGTCTGGAGCGTAGTTGACATGGTCGTCTCTCTTGCCTGCAGATCTGCATACAGATTAGCAGCGTAGCCCTGCCGTGTCAACCGCGTGCCGCGGCGTCCCGCTACCGCTGCCCCATCAGCGGGTGCGCTTCGTCGTACACCCGCTTGAGGCCCGCGGCGCTCACATGCGTGTAGACCTCAGTGCTGGTGAGGTTCTCGTGGCCGAGGAGCTCCTGGATGGTGCGCAGGTCCGCCCCAGCGTCCAGCATGTGGGTGGCGAAGGTGTGGCGGAGCTTGTGGGGGGTGATGTGGTGGCTGGCGCCGACCCGCAGCACGTACTTCTCGACCAGGTTGCTGACCGACCGGCCGCTGAGCCGCCCGCCGAAGCGGTTGAGGAACACGGCAGGCTGCTCCGATACGCGTTTGGCCTGCTGCAGGAGTTCCTCCCGCGGGCCGTGCAGGTACATCTCCAGCGCCGCCGCACAGGGGGCGCCGAAGTACACGATCCGCTCCTTGTCGCGCTTCCCGATGACCCGGGCGGTGCCCTCCTCCAGGTCCAGGCGGCCCAGGTCCAAACCCACCAGTTCCGCCCGCCGGCAGCCCGTGGCGTACAGGAACTCCAGGATGGCGCGGTCGCGCGCCCCCTGCGCCGTGGCGGTGTCCGGCTCTGCCAGCAGGGCCTCCATCTCGGCGCTGTAGAGGAACTCCGGCAGGCTCTTGTCCAGCTTCGGCGAGCGGATCAGTTCGGCCGGGTTGTGCTCGGTGAGCCTGCGGGCAGCCAGGAAGCCGAAGAACGAGCGCAGCGCCGACAGCTTGCGGGCCATGGAGCGCCGCTCGTAGTGCTGCTGGTGGAGGGTGGAAAGGTAGCGTCGGAGGACGTTGTAGGTGACCTGCCCGAAGTCTGACGCCCGATCCTCGCCCCACAGGTCGGCCAGATAGTCCATGAACTGGACGGCGTCATGGGCATACGCCTCGGCGGTCTGGACCGACACGCCGCGGGCGTTGGTGAGATGTTCGAGGAAGGCGTCAATGTAGGCGGCGGACATGGGCGTCGGTTGGTGGTGCGTAATAGGCGACGGCAGGTTGGCAGGGGTATTGTCGCGCGTCGGTCGCCCCGGCGTCAAGCGTGATCCGGGGCAGTGCCGCCCCTTGCGGGGCTCTACCGGAGGAATGAGAAGGGGGCGCGCGCACCACGGGCTCACGCCCGTGGCTGCTATCTGCAGCCCGCTTCGCGGGCTGACGGCAACGGTCGTGCCGGGCGCGCCGAAGGCGCCGTCGCGCGTGGCCACGGGCGTGAGCCCGTGGACTCCGCGCCCCCTCTTCCCCTTCGGCGTAAGCCCCGTAGGGACGACACAGCCTGCCCGCTCATCTAGGCGATCCCGACCCCGGCCAGCCACTCCTCCAGCGCCTTCAGAGCGCGCTTGCTCCGCGCGGGCTTGCGGTCGTTTCTATGGATGCGGTGCTCGTTCTCCAGCGGCGGCAGGATGCCGTAGTTGGCATTCATCGGCTGGAAGCTCTCCGGGTCGGCCGTCGTGATGTGATGCGCCAGGGCGCCCAGCATCGTCTCGCGCGGCGGCACGAGCAACTCCTCCCCGCGCGTGAGCCGCACAACATTCAGGCCGGCCAGCAGCCCCGCCCCCGTGGACTCCATGTAGCCCTCCACGCCGGTGAGTTGCCCGGCGAAGAAGAGCCCCGCGTCGGCGCGCGCCTGGAAGGTCGGCTGCAGTAGCGTCGGCGCGTTGATGAAGGTATTGCGGTGGATCGCGCCGTAGCGCAGGAACTCGCAGTGCTCCAGGCCCGGGATCATGCGGAACACACGGGCTTGCTCGCCCCACTTCAAGCTCGTCTGGAAGCCCACGAGGTTGTACATCGTCAGCTCGTTGTTCTCGGGGCGGAGCTGCACGACGGCGTACGGCGCGCGGTCGGTCTTCGGGTCGCGCAGGCCCACCGGCTTCATCGGCCCGAAGCGCAGCGCATCACGCCCGCGCTTGCCGATGACCTCGACCGGCAGGCAGCCGTCGAATAGCTCCTTCGGGTCCACATCGGCGTGCAGCGAGATCTCGGAGCCGATGAGCGCCTCGTAGAAGGCCTCGTACTGCGCCTGGTCCATCGGGCAGTTGATGTAGTCGTCTTCCCCCTTGCCGTAGCGCGACTGCATGAACACGAGGTCGCGGTCAATGCTGTCGGCAGCGACGATGGGGCTGATGGCGTCGTAGAAGAACAGGTACTTCTCATCGGTCAACCCGAAGAGCGCCTTGGCCATCGCGGACGAGGTGAGCGGACCGGTGGCGATGATCGCCGGGCGCTCCGTCGGTAGGGCCTGCATCTCCGCGCGCACAATCTCGACCAGTGGGTGGCCCTCGATGGCGTCTGTGACCTTCTGGGCGAACACGTCGCGGTCCACCGCGAGGGCGCTGCCGGCCGGGACCTTCGCCTCGTCCGCGCACTTGAGGATCAGCGACCCCAGGCGGCGCAGCTCCGCCTTGAGCAGGCCGTGGGCGGTCTCGGGGCTGTCTGACTTGAGGGAGTTGCTGCAGACCAACTCGGCGAACAGGCCGGTCTTGTGCGCGGGGGTCTGGACGTCGGGGCGCATCTCATAAAGGCGCACCGGCACGCCCTGCTGCGCGATCTGCCAGGCTGCTTCCGAACCGGCGAGCCCGGCGCCGACGACGATGATGGGTTCTGATGACACGGGTGACCCTCCGGGACGGACGACGGTGGACAGGATGGGAGGAATGCTGGCACGGCCGGGCGGACGGCAGCAAGGGCGTGAGGCGGGGCTACCGTGGGCTCCACTCCGGGTGGGCGGCGAGATAGGCGTCGAGACTGACGAGGCGGATGTCCGGGCGCGGAAGATCGAGCGCCGGGAGGGCCGAGAGGCGCTGTGCCGGCGCCGGCGCGTTCCACCAGAGCACCCCGGTCATGACAAAGACCTGGTGCCACAGCAGGACTACGGCCAGCAGGCCGATCAGGCAGATCAGCGTTCGGTGTCGGGTCATCATGCCACCCCGCGCCCTACTTCAGGGGGCGGTTCATCTGCATGCGCACGCGGCCACAGTGAGGGCACTTCCACTTGCGCTTGTTGTGATGCACCCCACGCAGGATCTTCATCGGCTTGCCGCAGCGATTGCAGGTCATCGTGATGCCATCATTCTAGGAAAGCCCACGCAGGGAGTCAAGCCGGGCCGGCGGAGCGCCGCTACTTGCCCTGCCACGTCTGCAGCACCAACTGCGCCTCCTCGGCCTCGGTCGTCTCCGGGAACTTCGCGGCGAGAGCCTGCAGCCGGGCCTGCGCGGCGGGTTGGTCCTGCTTGCTCAGCAACATCGCCGCCGTGAAGGCCGCCCGGGCGGCCAGAGGGCTGCCGGGGCACTGCGCGAGCAGCCGATCATAGGCCGCCACGGCCGCGCCAGTGTCCCCCTGCCATACGCGGATCTCCGCCAGCAGCATCAGCGCCGCATCGGCCAGCGGGGAAGCGGGCTCGCCCTGCAGCACGTCCAGCGTCTTCGCCGCTGCCTCGGCATCTCCCCGCGCCCAGGCCTTGGCCGCCTGCACGTACACGCCCGCGCTGGCCTTGTCCTGTTGCAGGCGGTTCAGCAGCAGCACCCGCTGCAGCGCGTCGTTGGCGTAGTCGCCGGCAGCATACATGGCGGCGAGTTTGTGAAAGGCCTCCGCCGCCTTCGCGAACTGCTCCTGCCGCAGCAGCGCCTCGGCGCGCTGGAACAGGACGTAGTCCTCCTGGGGCGGAGTCTGCGACGCGCGCCGTCCGGGCGGCCCGAAGGGCTCTCCCTCATCCTGCGCCGTCGGCAGGTTCAGCAGCCGCTCGTACTCCTCCAGAGCCTGGTCGCAGTCGCCGAGGGCGAACAGCGCGTCGGCCTGGCCCCACCGGGCGAGGCGCGCGCTGAGGCTCTCGGGGACGGCCTTAATGGTCAGCTCATAGGCGCCCACGGCGTCGGTCGGCCGCCGGGCCTGGTGCAGCAGGACCTCGCCGAGCATCAGCGCCAGGGCCGCCCGTTGGCCGGGAGACAGGCTGCCCGCGCGCGCGGGCTCCAGCGTGCGCTGCAGCAAGGCCAGGGCGCCGCGCCAGTCGCCTGCCTGGAGTTGCAGGTCGGCCACGCGACGGGCCATGCCGGCGGCCACATCGTCGCCGGCGGCGCCCTGCAGCAGCCGCTCGTAGAAGGGCAGGGCCAGCTCGGGCTGCTCGCGGGCGGCCAGACGGCCGGCGGCGCGCGAGAGCACGGGAGCGAACTCCTGCTCGGCCGCGTTCGGGCCGCCGGGAGCGGGGAGCAACTCCGCCAGCAGACGACGTGGGTCGTCACCCCGCAGTGTACGGGCGTAGAGGAGGACGCCCAGGCCGTCTGCGGACAGGGCGTCCGTCTGACGGGTCTCCTCCAGCACCCTGGCTACGGCGGAACGAGCCGTGCCATCGTCCGCCAGATGATAGAGCTGGGTGACGGCGGAGGAGGCCGTCTGCGCGCGGTCGCGGGTGGTCAGCGCCACGGCATACTCACGCGCGGCCTCACTCGGCTGCCCGAGCTTCTCATAGGCGCCGCCCATATTGAGCGCGAAGGCGTCACGCTGCCCGGCGGCCTGCCTCCCCTCGCGGTAGACATCCAGGGCCGCCTCGTACAGTTCATAGCGCATCAGCACGCTGCCGAGGCGCCGGACCGACGGCGCCTGGGCCGGGTCGTAGGCGAGGCCCTGCCGCCAGGCGGCCAGCGCCTGCTGGAGCTGCCCCTGCCGCAGCAAGGCCTCCCCCAGCAGCGTCACGAGGCCCTCATCGCCGGGGTGGGCGACGAGGGCCTGACGGAGCCAGTCGGCCGCCCGCGCAAAGTCATTGGCCCGCAGCGCCAACTGCGCGCCGGACTGCAGCACCGCGGCGTCCTGGGGCTGGAGCGTAAGCAGCCGCTCCGTGACGTCCAGGGCCTGCCTCACCTGGCCGTCCCATTCGTAGACCCGCGCCAGATAGTTGAGCCAGAGCGCTGCGGCGGGGCCCCGGGCCTGCTTGTCGAGCCAGTCGGTCACGCGCTTGAGCTGGTCGGCTTGCCGGCAGATGTCGAACAGCGCGCGCAGCACATCCTGCTGTGCGGGGTCGGACAGCAGTGCGTCCTGCAGCAGCCCCACCGCGAGATCGAGCTTTGCGGCTTCAGCCAGCATCACCGCGGCGTTCAGCAGAATGTCGAGACGGTTGGGGAACCGCTTCCACGCTTCGCGTACGAGCATCGCCGCGTCCTGCGCCCGGGCGGCGGCGATGAGCGCCCGGCTCAGCGTGGCGTAGAGTTCGGCCAGGGCGGGGCCTTCGCGGACCTCCCTGCGCAGGGGCTCCAGGCGGCGCACGGCGTCGGCCGCGCGGTTCTGCGACAGGTCGAGCTGGGCGAGGTCGAGGCTGAAGCTGAGGCGCTCTTCCGGGCTCCGCGCGGCGGCGAGCAGCTTCTCGGTGATCTGCCGCGCCGTCGTGTAGTCGCCCTGATCGCGGCAGAGGGCAGCCATGCGGCGGCGCGCGGTGCTGACATAGGCAGGGCTGGCATGCGGCAGGGCCTCGACCTGGCGCAGGCAGTCAAGCTGCCGGGGCACATCCTGGCGCGAACGGTACACATTGGCCAGGCCAAACAGCACCTGGGCGCGCTCGTTGTCCTCGGTGGTCAGGTCGAGCGCCGCCTGGTAGCCCGTGAGGGCCTGATCGTACTGCCCCTGAGCCAGGGAGCGCCCCGCCTCGACGAACAGTTGCCGCCAGGTGGCCGGCTGCTGCTGGGCCACCGCCGGCAACGCGCTCAGTATCCCCAACCACAGCAGCCAGGCCCCGGCGCACCGCAGGCTCATTGCGCCCCCTCGCCGCGCACGCGGGCCGTGAGCGTCACAGTCTGTCCCGCCTTCACGTCAATCACCTGGGTGAAACGGCCGTTGTGCCATGTCTTGACGAAGTTGCTGCCGGAGGCGGCGAGCCGGGCGTCCCGGACGACGTAGGCCTTCTCCAGGGCGCGCTGCCAGCCGACCGGCGTCCCCTCGGGCCCGATCGCCTCGAAGTCGCCGTTGGCCAGCGTGGCCCCCGAGGCGGTGAGGCTGTCATACGAGGTCCAGACGGGGATGAACTGGCCATTGGCCTCGCTCAGGTGCTGGCGCCCCATGAGTTCCAGCCGCACCTGACCGTCCTTGTCTGAGACAAATGAGTAGACGAAGGGGGTCCACTTGTCGGCCGGGAGGTCGCCCGTGGCGCCGGTCAGGCGGCTCCCCAGCGGCTTGGCCCACGTGGCGACTTCACAGCCTTTGAGGGCCTTGAGCGTCAGGCCGTCCGTCACGGCGATGACATCGAAGCGCGCCTGGGAGGGGACACTGCCGCCCAGCGCGACATTGCCAAAGGGCTTCAGCCACAGCAGGGCCGCGTTGGCGACCTCCCAGGTGAACCCGCCGCTCTGCTTCAGCATGACCCACTGGTCGCCCGCGGGCTTGCGTACGCTGAGGTTGAACTGCAGGCGCGGGTTGCGCTGCTTCGGGTTCAGGCCCAGCGAGGCGAAGGGAATGGCGAACTCGGCGCTCCAGCGGCCCGCATCAACCGTCTTGGCGGCATAGCGGACGCCCTGCGCGGCCTGCTGGACGATCCGCGCCGGGGCCCCGGCCTCGTTGCTGCTCTCGAAGTGCCCGTCGCTGTACCCGCGCAGGACGACGATCGGGCCCAGCTTGTCGGGCAGGCGCTCGGCGAGGGCGATCTCGACCGCATCATCCTTCCCCCACTGGTGCCCGCCGCTGGCCCCCTTCGCCGGGTCCACGGCGTTGACGAAGGCCACGTAGAGGTGGTCGTCATCCACTTCCAGCCAGGCTTCGCTGGGCAGCGGCGCTTTCTGGCCGTCCACGAGCCACGGCAGCGCCACGGGCTTGAGGCCCTCATCGGCCATGCCCGTGGCCTGCGCCGGATTCCATTCCTTGGGGTCCACGACGCCGTCAATGGTGATGGCGGCAGCCACGCGCTCGGCGGCCACGATCGGCAGGTTCATCGGCGCCTGCTTCTCCTGCGCCAGGAGTGTCAGCCAGCGGGGCTGCCAACCCGCCGGCGCCGGCTCGGGCTTGACCGGCCACGAGGCCCGCGTGGCGTCGTTGACCAGGCCGATCTGCTCCAGCGGCAGGGGCTCGAAGCCACGCTTGAGCATGGGCGCATCGGGCTTGAGGCGGTAGTCGCCCCTGGCGGCGTTCACGAAGCCAGGATTGCCCTCATCCCAGTTGTTCTCATTGACGCCCCACTCGGGCTTCACGCCCCGCGAGATGCTAATGAGCTTGCCCGCGCCGTAGGAGATGTTGCGGGTGATGTGGTAGCGCCACGGTGCGCCGACCGGGTCCATCTCCAGGATGTTGACCAGCCACGGGTACTTCGTGGACCATGGGGGCTGCTTGTACGGCGTGCGGAGCAGGCGCGTGAGCAGATTGTTGCTGGTGGCGCCGTTGCGGGTGTCCACGACGGTCACGGTGCCGTCGGGCTGCTTGGTCCAGGTCCACCACACCAGCCCGCGGTCGCTCAGGTTCACCGCGCACTTCACGTCCACGAAGATGTTGTTGCCCACGCTGTTGTCCGGCCCACCGGCCAGGGAGATGCCATAGCCGCAGCGCACGCACAGGTTGCCGGTGAAGGCGGTGCCGGCCGAGCAGTCGTCCTCGTGGACGATGTTGCAGCCGGTGGGGCTCCCCTCCAGGCTGTCGTTGATGTCGTGGATGTAGTTGTAGCGGATCACGTTGCCCTGCGTGGTCCAGTCGTAGCCCGTGTAGAACACCCCGCCCTCGGTCGTCTCCGTGTGGGCCCAGTAGATCTCGTTGTGCTCCATGAGCAGATCGTTGCCCTGGTACCAGACGGCGCTGTGGGGCTCGTGGTGGAGCAGGTTGTGGGAAGCGCGGAGGCCCACCCCGCGCAGCGACAGTGGCCCTGCGTGGGTGCGCACGTTGATGCTCGTGTGGTGGATGTGGTTGTTGTCAGCGAAGTGGTTGCAGGGGGTGAGCGTGGTGCGGTCCCCGCCCGACAGGCGCACCCCACCGTAGCCGGTGTCGTGGATGTCGCAGCCCACGACGCCATGGTCGGTGCCCCCGTTGACCTCCACGGCGTGGTGGCCCACGTTGCGGATGGTGCAGCCCACGATGCGGTTGTGGGCGCCGTTGGTCATGCTCAGGCCGTCCCAGCGCCCGTTCTCCAGGCCGAGGTGATCGAAGGTGACATACGAGGCGTCCGTCAGTGAGACCATCGGCTTGTCGAGCACCGAGACGACCGTCTGGGCCTTCTTCAGGTCGGCCGGGGGCCAGAAGAGCAGCAGGTGCTGCTTGCGGTCCAGAAACCACTCGCCGGGCCGGTCCAGCTCCTCGAGCACATTGATGGCGAAGAAACGCTTGGCGCCCCAGGTGTCCAGGCCGTAGGTGTTGGGGGCGGCGAAGTCTATCTGCTTCTTGACGGGGTCAATCTTGCCCACCCGCACGGTCTCACACATGTACGCCCGGGCCCAGTAGCCTTGCAGCCATACGCCGTCCTCCACCCGCCAGCGCTGCGGCCGATCCCCTTCGTAGGTGAACTTGGCGATCGCCTGAGGGTTGCTGCGGTCGCGCAGGCCGTAGCCGGGGTCCACGATCTCGCCATAGTGCGCGAAGCCCTCGTTGGGCCAGCGCGCGGGCTGCATCCGCTCCCCGCCGCAGAACAGCTCCATCAGGACGGGGTGCTTGTTGCTGAAGCCCCGGTAGACATCCGGGAGGACGTCCACATCGGCCGGAATGCCGGCCGCCTGTAGATCGAGCACGAGCACCTTGCCCCGCGCCGCCGGGTCCAGGCGACTCGCGAGCGCCGGGGCCGTGACCGGCTTGAACTGCGACGGCGCGATGGTCCTGCCCCCGCTCAGCCAGACCTGCTCCCCGCGCCACGGGCGGAAGACGAGGCGGCCCTGCTCCGTGCCACTGTCTGCGGCGGTCAACTCCAGCGGCGCTGCCAGGGAGTATGTCCCGCCGCGGAGGAAGACGGTGGTATCCCCGGCGGGGAGCTTCCCGGCGGCCCGCAACTCCCGCACGACATCCCGCGCGTGCTGCAGCGTGGCGAAGGGCTTCGCCTGGGTGCCCGGGTTGTCGTCCGAGCCATTCGGCGCGACGAAGACCTCGGCGGCCCCGGCAGCCGCCAGGGGTAGTAGCACAGCCAGCAGGCAGAGCAAACGGCGCATGATCGGGCTCCTCATGTCCGTCCTGGGGTGCGCCCTGTCAGGTTCGCCCGGCGTGACAGGGCTCCCTTCCCGGTGCGAGGAGGGCACCATCGCCTAGATGGCGAAAGCGGTTCCTAGTCCGCTGTCAGTGGAGGTGCACCAGTGCCTGACCCCTTGCATGCTGAAGCCGTGTGGCAGGAGGACATGAGGTTCGGCGCCACGACCGGCTCGGGCCACGAGGTCGTGATGGATGCGTCCGCCGACCATGGTGGGCAGAACGCCGGGCCGCGCCCGATGGAGCTGTTGCTCGTGGGCAACGCCGGCTGCACGGGCATGGATGTCATCAGCATCCTGCGCAAGATGCGCCAGCCTGTGACCGGCTACCGGGTGCGGGTGACGGGCGAGCGCGCCGAGACTGATCCGCACGTGTACACACACATCGTCATCGAGCACATCCTGCAGGGCGACCTGGATGAGAAGAAGGTGGCCCATGCGGTGGAGCTGTCGGACACGAAGTACTGCTCCGCTGCGGCGATGCTCCGCGCGGTCGCGAAGATGGAAGTGAAGTGGACGATCGAGCGCTGACGTCTGCGCTCGCGTCCGGCACACTGGCCGTGCCATGGGGCTGTAGTGCCCCATATCATGCCGAGTCGGTCATACTCAGGAGGTTCTGACTGTGAAGCGAGGTTTCACCCTTATTGAGTTACTGGTTGTCATTGCCATCATCGCCATCTTGGCGGCCATCCTTTTCCCGGTGTTCGCCAAGGCCCGGGAAAAGGCGCGCCAGACGAGTTGTCTGAGCAACATGCGGCAGATCTCCACGGCCGTCTTCCAGTATGCGCAAGACTATGACGAGAAGTACCCGACGACGGCGCTCCGCTATGACGGCACACCCGGCCTGGGCGGGGAGTTCATGACCCCGTATGCCATCTGGATGGAGCTGATCTTCCCGTACTGCAAGAACTGGCAGATCTTCATCTGCCCCAGCAAGTCCACGGCGGGCTCCGTGACTGGCCGGTTGAGCGGCCAGGTGATCCCGAATGCGGCCTATGGGGGGTACACCGGCAACCAGTGCTTTGGGTACGCCAGCGACGGCATCGCCATGGCAGCGCTGCAGACGCCGGCCGAGATCATCTACGCCAGCGAGGGCATCTACTGGTGCACGCGGCCGTACTGGTGGCCGGCGAACTACGCCCTGGACCCGCGCCACAACAACGGCGTCAACTGCGCTTTCGCCGATGGGCACGCCAAGTGGCTGCAGGTCACCGAAGCCCGCAAGCTGACGTACTGGTACTTCACCGGCGGCGCGTTCACCAGCCCGAACTAGCGCTGTCGCTGCCGGTGCGGATCGTGGGGCGCGGGCTTGGCCCGCGCCCGTTGTCCAAGGCGCCCGTTCCCCGCAGGGCCTGGGCCCCGGGTCGGGTGCACTCCTGATGAGGTGATGCACGTGCTGCGCCCGGTCCCCGTGTTGATGTCTCTACTGCTGACGGCTGCCGCACTGGCGGCCCCCCAACTCGCCATTGGCAACGCCGCCGACCTGGCGCCTCAGGCACAGGTGAAGGCGTCCTCATCGGCCGGTCCCGTCGGCCAGAAATACGGCCCGCAAGACGCCGTGGACAGCAACGCGAGCACCTGGTGGGCGGCCTACGTCAATAACCTCCCGGTGTCGTTCGAGGTGCGCTTTCCCGAGGTCCGGCGTCTCGACACGATGGTGCTGCTCAACGCCGACAACCCCACGCTCTACAGCCACGTCAAGCATGTCACGATCAGCTTCTCACAGGGGGAGCCGATCGACCAGGACTTCGACAACGAGCGCGGGCCGTTCGTGGTCCGCTTCGAGCCGCGCCAGACCGATGTCGTCAAGCTGGTCGTCACCGAGGTCCACGACGCCGGGAGGATGTACCTCGGGCTGGCGACGCTGTCGCTGTACGATGACCCCCAGAAACAGGTGCGTGTTACAGTGCCTCCCACGACTGCCTGGAAGAAGATTGACCTGACTGCCAAGGGGCGCGCCGAGCACCCCTGCGTCTACCTCACGCCAGCCGATGTGGCGGCCGCCCGGGAACGGATGAAGACCGAGCCGTGGGCGGCGGCGTACGCCAAGCAAGTCATCGCCAGCGCCGATCAGACCGTGGCGCGCCCCGATGACTGGTACCTCAAGTACCTGCCCGGCCAGGGCGCGTGCTTCGCCTACGGCCTTACCGGCTGCCCGATCTGCAAGTCGAGCTGGGGCACATGGGCCGGCGCGCGCTGCAGTTGGGACAACCCCGGCCACGTCACCTGCAACAAGGGCCATGTGCTGCCCGATGCCGAGCATCCTGACCCGGGGACCGGCTACAAGGGCCCCGACGGCCGCATTCACTACTTCGTGGGCTCGTGGAACGCCTGGGTGACGGAGAAGTACATCCACGAGATGGCTGGCAACTGCGCGATTGCCTACTCGCTGACCGGCGACGAGAAGTACGCCCGGAAGGCTGCCTTCATCCTCGACGCCATCGCCAGCATCTACCCCTCCTGCGACAAGGGCTCGTGGGACTACCCCTCCAACCCGCCCAGCGGCCGGCTGGCCCGCCCGTGGTACCAGGTCGCCCGTGTGCTGGTGCGGCTCGTGGACTTCACCGACCAGATCTACAACAGCAAGAGCCTGGAAGAGGCGTCGCTTACTCCCGGCCTCACCCGCCGCCAGAACATCGAGCGCAACATGCTCGAGAACGGCGCTAAGTACTGCTATGACCAGTCGCTGCACGGCGGCCTGAATAACGGGGAGGCGGACTACATCCGCGGCGCCCTGTCGGTGGGTTGTCTGCTGGGGATCGAGCCCTACGTGCGCTGGGCCTTCGATGGGCCCTACGGCATTCTGGCGCTGGTGCACAACAACGTCTGCCGCGACGGTCGCTACTTCGAGACCTCGGTGGGCTACGCGGACCACTCGCGCGAGCTGTACCTGACGTTCGCCGAGCCGCTGTGGAACTACCGCAGCGAGAAGTACCCGCAGGGCGTGAACGTCTACACCGACCCGGTGTTCCAGTCGTTCTACCTGCTGCCGGCCTCCTCCATCGCCATGTTGGGGCACAGCCCTCGTTTCGGCGACTCGGGTCCCGACCTGGGGCGTGAGATGCCGCCGAAGGTCCCCGCCGAGGCGCTGGACCTGCACTTCGCCGAGATGCTGTATGCCCGCTCGTCAGGTCAGGCGCACGAGGACTTCGGGCAACTGCTGAGCTACCTGGCCAAGGGCGATGTACTTAAGGCGCGCGACAGCAGCGGGTCGAAGGAGTGGCTGGTCTTCCATGCCGTAGGAGCGCCGGCTTCCAGCCGGCACCCGGGCCAGCTGGAAGCTGGCGCTCCCACGGTCCTCCTTCCCGACTGGCTCGACCGGCGCATCAACGCGACCGGCTTCTTCGGCCAGAAGGGCCTCAGCTTCCTGCGCACCTCCAACGGGCCACAGGCCCAGGCCGTCATGGTCCGCTTCGGGCCGTCGCTGAACCACGGCCACTTCGACGACCTGAACCTGGCGTACTACGCTCTGGGGTACGAGTTGACGTACGACCTGGGTTACTCGCTGGGCTCGACGCACACGCAGGTGGGCTGGGCCAAGCAGACGGCGGCCCATAACCTGGTGCTGGTGGACGAGAAGACGCAGGGCCCCAATCCGAGCAAAGATGGCAGCGGCGGCAGCCTGCTCCTGTCCACCGCGCTGCCGGGCCTGCAAGTGATGGAGTGCGCGGCAGAGACGACCTACCAGAGCCTGGGCGTCAGCGACTACCGGCGGCTGTGTGCGCTCGTGGGCGAGGGCCCCGACACCTACCTGCTCGACATCTTCAACGTGGCCGGTGGCAAGCAGCATGACTACGTCTTCCACGCGCTGAGCAAGAACGTGGACTTCGCCGGCGTCACGCCGGGCGCGCCGACGGCCGCCTCTCTCGCCGGCCCGGAGTTCAAGTGGGGTGAGCTGCAGGGCAACGACGGGGACATGAACGGCTTCCCCAACAAGCCCTACTGGAACCCGCCGCCGGGCAATGGCTTCGGCTTCCTGATGGAGCCCCAGCGTGCTTCCGTCGCTGGCCCCTTCACGGCCACGTGGAACATCGGCCGGGACGACTGCCACCTGCGGATGACCGCTCTGCCCGAGCCAGACACGGAACTGATCACCGCCTGGGCCCCGGGGCTGTATCCCGAGACCGTCGGCGCCTACGGTAGTCCGGCCGGCTACCCTCGCGCCCGTTACGTCTACCTGCGGCGCAAGAGTGACCAGCCTCTGACCAGCACCTACGTGGCGGTCTACGAGCCGTACGCGCCGCAGCCGCCCCAGGGTGTGCACGATGCCGAGGAGCTGACCGACGTCGCCACTGTGACCGCCGGTGAGATGAAGGCCATTCCTGCCTACGGCCTGCTGCTGTTCAAGGCCACGGGCCCCAACGACGAGATGCGGCTGCCGCTGCAGGTCACCAAGGCCGGCCAGTACACGATCAGCGCCGCCACCTACGGCTCCCCGAACTACGGCCAGGCGCAGGTGAGCGTGGACGGCGAAACCTTCGCCAAGCTGCTGAACGAGCCGGGCACGGTCACCCCCAACGGCAGCGGGGCCGTGGCGCTTGGCACGAAGCAACTGGCTGCCGGCAAGCACACCTTCAGCGTCAAAGTGATCAAGCCGCAGGGCGAGAACTACTGGATCGGCCTGCAGTACCTGGCCCTCACGCCGGCCGACCAGGCGGGCAAGATCAACGCTGCGGCGCAGCCCTTCCTGAAGACCATAGAGCGCCTGCCCTCGCCGGCGGGTAGTGTCGCCGTGCGCGTGACCCACGTCAACGGGCGGACCGAGGTGCTGCTGCACAACAGCAACGCGGGGCAGAGGGTGTCGCTTGAGGGCGGTAAGCTGGCCAGCGACGGAGCGTTCACCTGCTGGCAGTTCGATGGGGACAGCCTGGTGGCGGTCAAGGCCGTGGGGGCGACGACGGTGACGCCGGCAGGCGGGGCCCAAGCCCCCGCCCTGCAGTCATCCGGCAGGCTGTCCGGCGCCATCGGGAAGATAGACTACGCGACCAACAAGATCACCACCACCGCCAAGCTGCCGACCGATGGCAGCCTCAACGGCCTGCCGATCTACTTCGGCAACCCGGACTACTCACGCAACACGGTCTACCGCATCGCGGGCGTGACCCGCCAGGGCGGGGGCTCGGTCATTGACCTGGGCCGCACCTCAGCCGTCCTGGGCTTCGCCGATCTGGACGACGACCCTCTCGACGCGCAGACGTTGACGACGCTCAACCCGCACGAGTACAGCCGCGCGCTGGGCGGACGCGATGACAGCCACTTCTTCCACGGCAAGCTGCTGGCGACGAAGGACGGCAAGCTGCAGACGATCATCCGCGAGACGCACCACGCGCAGCCGTTCGTCATCAAGGTGGACAAGACCGAAGGCTTCCGCAAGGGGATGACGGTGTACTACTACGACCTGCGCCCGGGCGATGCGTTCACGATCTACGGGCAGTGGTCGTGGCAGCGGTAGCACCCGACATCGCGGGAGGTGCGGGCCCCGCGCCCTCCGCGTCCTGCTAGCGAGGTATACCATGGCGCTGTCGAGCACGGACCGCGACACCCTCCGCACGTTGGCCGCGCGGCATGCCGAGATCGCCGCGCTGCCCGTCCAGCAGGAGCTGGCGCAACAGTGGCGCGACCTCAACGGCCTCCGCCCGACGCGTCCGCTCGTGCGCATCTTCCAGATCCCCTGGCATGAGTTCGCCGGGGAAGCGGAACTCCAGCTCACCTGTGAGGACCCGTGGGCGCGCGGCCTGGAGAACGGCTTCCGCCAGGCGCTGTACCAGTGGGAGCACATGCGCGACGACCTTGTGCTCGAGCCGCTCGTGCGCTGTGGCCTGGCCATCGGTGACACCGGCTTCGGTATCGGCGAGGTCTCCGATGTCAACAACAGCAGCGGCGTGGCCAGCCGGCACTTCCACGAGCAGATCAAGACGCTCGATGACGTGCAGAAGATCCAGCTCCCGGAGGTGACGCACAACGAGGCGGCGACCGCGGAGGGCTACGAGCGCCTGAGCGAGGTCTTCGCCGACATCATGCCCGTGCGCAAGCAGGGCACGAGCCACTTCTGGTTCGCCCCGTGGGACTCGCTCATCACCTGGTACGGCGTCGAGACGGCGATGCTGGACATGGCCCTGCAACCCGAACTGGTCAATGCCGCCATCGGTCGTCTGGTGGATGCCTGGCTATACCGGCTGGACCAATACGAGGCGCTGAACCTGTTGTCGCTCGGCGACGCCGCTGCCGGCGCGGGATCCGGCGGCCTGAGCGCCACGGATGAGCTGCCCCAGGCGGACTGCGACCCGGGGCGGGTGCGCCCGATGGACCTGTGGGGCTGCGCGACGCCGCAGATCTTCTCGGAGATCTCCCCGGCGATGCACGAGGAGTTCGCCCTGCGGCACGAGCTGCGCTGGCTGGGGCGCTGGGGCATGAACTACTACGGCTGCTGCGAGCCGCTGCATACCAAGATCGGCATCCTGCGGCAGGTCCCACGCCTGCGCAAGATCTCGTGCAGCCCCAAGGCCGACAAGGCCTCCATGGCCGAGCAGTGCGGCACCGACTACGTGATCTCGCTCAAGCCCAACCCGGCGATCTTCGCGGGCAGCTACTGGGACCCGGACGTGGCGCGGCGGGAGATCCGCGAGGACCTCGAGAAGCTGCAGGGCTGCGTGGTGGAGATCGTGTTGAAGGACATCAGCACGGTCAGCTTCGAGCCGCAGCGGCTGTGGCTCTGGGCGCAGATCGCGCGGGAAGAGGCCGAGAGGTCTGCTGCCTGTGACGCGGCTCATGCGCGAGGATAACGCGCCGGCCGAGTAGTGCGAGCGGTCGGGGCCGACCTGAAGCCCTGGGGTCAGTCCCCACCGCCGAGGCCCTCGAGGATGTCCGCCAGCCACGACCCGCGCCGGCGACCGTGCGAGCCGGCGTGACCGTACCCGCGGCCATCGTCGTGGGGGCGGTCGTGCCCGTGATCGTGGTCGTCGTGGTCATCGTGGCGGTGGTCTCGAGGCTCGCGGGGGTATGCGTCCTGCGGGTGCATGGCAGGCGCGTCGTCGGCCGGGGCCTCACCGCGGCTGATCTCGATCAGCTTCTCCAACTCGCCCCGGTCGAGCCAGATCCCCTTGCCGGACGGGCAGATGTCCACCATGACAGCCGACCGCTCGATCTCGCGCATCCGCTCATCACATACGGGACACTCCATCCAGGTCTTTCACTCCTTCAGATTGCTTCCCGGGCGGTGCGGCGCTGGTCAGGGGGCAGGAAGCACCCGGCCTGACACAACTCGTCGCAGTCCTCGCCACAGGGCTCGGTGTGGATCGTTACGTGGACGCCGGGGAAGTGCTCGCGTAGCGCAGCCATGACCTCGTCCGTCAGGTGGTGCGCGGCAGACAGCGACAGGGCCGGGTCCACAATCAGGTGCATCTCAATGTACCGCGTGGCCCCACCCTTGCGGGTGTGCAGGTGGTGATAGCCGCACACCCGGGGCACCAGCGCCCGCAGGTACTCGGCGACCCAGTCGCGCTCATCTCTGTCCAGACCGGTGTCGAGCAAGCCCCGCACCGCCTCGGACGTCAGGCGCCATGCCGCCCTGATGATGAGGAGCGCGACACCGATGGCTGCGACGGGGTCCAGCCACTCGATGGCGGCATGGGGGAAGAGCGTCTTGCCGCCCCAGATCAGCCCCAGGCCCACCATGACCCCGGCCGAGGTGTAGACATCGGTGCGCAGGTGCCAGGCGTCCGCCTGCAGGGCCAGCGAATCCGTCTCGCGCCCGACGCGGAAGAGCATCGCGGACACGATCGTGTTGGCCGCCGCCGAGACCACCATCACGGCAACACCCCAGCCCACGGCCTCCAGTGGCGCGGGCTTCATGAGCCTGTGGACAGCCTCCACGATGATCCACGCGGCCGCGACGAAGATCAGCAACGCCTCCACGGCACCGGAGATGTTCTCGTACTTGCCGTGGCCGTACGGGTGGTCCTCATCGGCCTCGCGCCCCGAGATGCGCACCGCAGCCAGGGCGATGGCGGCCGCGACCAGGTCCACGGCCGAATGCAGGGCCTCCGAGATGATGGACACGGCGCCGATGCTGAGCCCCACTCCCAGCTTCAGGAGCACCAGTACGGCGTTCGACGCGACCGAGAGAATGGCCACGTTCGTCTTGCGCCGCAACTGACCGTGTTCCACCCGTGCCTCCCAAACGCAAAGACCCGTGGGACATGAAGTCCCACGGGTCGTAGTCTCACCCGCTGCTCCGCATGGAGCCCAGCCGCACCCGGTCGGGTCGCCTGTTCGTACGAGACGGATTGTAGGGCGCGATCGCCATCGCGTCAAGACCGCGATCGTGACGTTCCTGCCTACCACACCTCGTCAATCACACTCCGCACGATCTCGGTCCAACGCCGCAGGCGGTCGTTCTCGCCCTGGAGCGTCTCGATGTCCTTGAGGAAAATGTGCAGGTACGTGCCCCTGGCGGCCTGCAAGCCCTCGCGGATGATCCGGCGGATGCGGTCCTCGTTGAAGTCGGCGCATACCATGTCGGTTGGGTTGGGCCGCCACGAGATGGCGTAGTCCGTCCCGATCTCCGCGACCGACTGCGCCAGGTTGGCGACGGGCGTCACGGCGATGCTGCGCAGATTCGGCGCCTGCCGCAGCATGCCAATCTTCCGCGTGAGGTCCTCGCAGCACCCGTAGTGCGTCAGCCCGTAGTTCGCCATGATGGGAAGCTGGTACTGGAACAGGAACTCGTCGTGGAACTTGGGGCTGATGAGCGTGTACTCCTGGGCGGCGAAGAAGCCCCACAGGTCGCGCCGCTGCCGCGTGCCGGAGTTGGCGATCGGGTCCTCCAGGCCGCCGCCGTACGGCATCGCCTGGTTGTGCGCGCAGGTGAGGCTGAAGTCGCCGGCCGCTTCGCCCTGCCGCTGGTTCGCGAGGATGCCGTCACGCATGAAGGCGAGCAAGGCGTGCAGCTCGCGCGGGCTCTCGTACATGTCCAGCATGAGCTGCTCCAGGCCCCGCAGGTAGGCCAGTGAGGTCGAGATGTCCGCCAGGAAGCCCTGCATGATCGGACCACGGTTCACGTCAATGGCGATGAGGTCGCCGACGGCCTCCTGCAGCCGTGCGACGTTCCTCGCCGTGGCCTCCTCGTCGATCTCGTGCGTGGGCCGGGTCATCCTCTCCATGTCGGCCCACGACTGCAGGGGCGGCTTGACGTTCTTGAAGGCCCCGCCCTCCATGCCCGTGCGCTTCAGCTCCACGTCCAGCCCCCAGACGCCGACCCAGCCGCCCCTGGGATGGCGCTGGCTGGCGCCCACCGTCAGCCACGGCTCAAGGATCCAGTCATCCCCCACCTCGTGATGGAACAGCCACATCCGGAGGGTGCGCTCGTACTCGCGGTAGAGGGCGTCCTGGCACTGCATCCGCTCGTTGCCGAAGACCTCGCGGCACCACACATTCCACATGCCCATGCTGGCGATGACCGGCGGGCGGGTGGGCTTGAGGCTATGATGGTCGCGCCACAGGGCGCGGCGCTCGTCGTAGACGGGGTCGCTGATGGCCTCGTTGTACTGCTGGACGAGGTCACGTAGCACCCGGGTGTCATTGTCCATGTGCGGCTCCTTCATTGGCCTTCGCGTGGGCCGGGCGTCCCGGGCGGCCCGCCGGCTGATAGCTTCCCCGACCTCCGGGCAGCACCTGCACAGCAGGGGGCGGGGCTTCCTATGGGGAAGTAGATGACACCAAACCATGCAACGGAGTGCCTGCCATGAACCGCTTGCTGCTGCTTCTGCTACTGTCCTTGTGTCTGGTCTGGCTGGCGGCGTGCGCGCCCAAGCTGGCCCCGCCCATTAGCGCCCCGCCGGAGGGGGCGCCCCCGCAGGCGACAGCCCAGCCCGCGACCGGCCCGATCAAGCTGGCGGTCATCCCCAAGGGCACCACGCACGAGTTCTGGAAGTCCATCCACGCCGGGGCCGTGAAGGCGGCCAAGGAGCTGGGTGTGGAAATCGTCTGGAAAGGCCCGCTGAAGGAAGACAACCGCGACGAGCAGATCAAGATCGTGGAGGACATGGTCAGCGCCAAGATGTCGGGCCTCGTGCTGGCGCCGCTGGATGACACGGCCCTGCGCGCCCCCGTCGCCGAGGCCAAGGCCAAGGGTATCCCCGTGGTCATCATCGACTCGGCCCTCCAGAGCCAGGATCTGGTCAGCTTCGTGGCCACCGACAACAAGCACGGCGGGCAACTGGCCGGCGAGGAGATGGCGCGGCTGCTGGGCGGCAAGGGCAAGGTCATCGTGTTGCGCTACCAGGAGGGCTCCGCCAGCACCGCCGACCGCGAGGCGGGCTTCCTCGCGGCCATCGCCAAGGCGCCGGGCATCCAGGTGGTCAGCAGCAACCAGTATGGCGGCGCTACGACCGAGTCGGCGTATGCCGCCAGCGAGAACCTGCTCGCCCCGTACCAGAAGGGCGGCAAGCTCGATGTGGACGGCATCTTCTGCCCCAACGAGTCCACGACGTTCGGGATGCTGCGGGCCTTGCAGGATGGCGGGTTCGCGGGCAAGGTTAAGTTCCTCGGCTTCGATAGCTCGCCCAAGCTCGTGCAGGCGCTCAAGGACAAGCAGCTCAACGCCCTGGTGCTGCAGGACCCGATGAACATGGGCTACCTGGGCGTGAAGACGGTGGTGCAGCACCTGCGCGGCGAGCAGGTCGAGGCGCGCATCAGCACCGGCGAGACATTGGTGACGCCGGAGAACATGAACGAGCCGAAGATGCAGGGGCTGCTGGCGCCGGACTTCAAGCAGTGGCTGGGGGAGTAACGGCGGCCCACCCCGCCCGCTGCGCGGGCACCCCTCCCCACGGGGGAGGGGGAACACTGCCGACGTGTTCGTGAGTACCATGACACGGTGCCGGGGAAGCTGACAACCGACCGCGCCACCAACCCCTCCCCCGTGGGGAGGGGTCGCGCCGAAGGCGCGGGGGTGGGACGGCGTACGCCTACGGCGGCCCACCCCCTGCCCCCTCCCTGCAGGGAGGGGGAGCACTGCCGACGTGTTCGTGAGTACCATGACACGGTGCCGGGGAAGCTGACAACCGACCGCGCCACCAACCCCTCCC